>JAIROU010000169.1 GCA_031257375.1 Bifidobacteriaceae bacterium | reverse complement strand
TGGTCAGGGGCCTTCTTGTAGGGCGGTGGCGGGTTCTAAACGGGCGGCCCGGATGGCGGGGGCGAGTCCTGCCATCACCCCGACGGCGCAGCCGAGCAGCGCCGCCGCGCCGACCAGGCGCAGGTCTAACACCGGCGTCCATTGCCGGGCGGCGGCCAGGCCGACAGTGGCCAACACGCCAGCGGCGGCGCCGGTCAGCCCGCCGAGCAGCCCAACGATCGCTGATTCAGCGACGAATTGAGCGGCCACGTTCAACCGGGTCGCGCCCAATGCCCGGCGCAAACCGATCTCGCCGCGCCGTTCCATCACAGACAGCGACGTCACCACCGCGATTGTGACAGCGCCGATCGCCAAAGCCACCAGACCCAAGACCACAAACAGAGAGTTCACATCGGCGGTGACTTGCTGGCGGACCTTGGATGGCGGCAGCGGCATGGACACGTCAAACCCGGACGGGTCGTTCGGGCTGAGCGCGGTCGCGATCACCTCTCCGACCATCGGCCCGGCCCCCATGGCGACTTTGACTTGCAACTCGCTGGGAGCTTCCAAGCCGAACACCGCCCGGGCCGTCGACTGAGGGACGATCACCGCCCCTAACAGCCCCGACGCCCGTTCGACCCGATCCAATATCCCCACTACTGTGTAGGACCGGTCGTTTACGAACACCGACGGCTGGTTGTCCACCCTGGTGACACCCAGCAGTCTGGCCGCTTCGGCGCCTAACACCGCCACCGGTTGGGCCGTCAACTCGTGGAACCAGGTTAGCCAGACGCCTTGCTCCAATGCTCCTGAGACGGCATCGAACACCCCTGGCGTGGCCGCAAACACCGACGGCACACGGGTGGGCGCCGCCATAGGGTCAGTGACCGGGGCAGCCGAGATGACCGGGCTTTCCAACTCGACTTCCGAGACCAGCCCCGCCGCTTCGACCCCGTTGAGCCGCGCCGCCGCCTGATCCCCGTCCCACGGCAACACCGCTGTTACCCCCAATCCGGTCCCGCCAAGGTCCTGCTCGGCTGGTTTGACCACGCCGTGAACAGCGTCCACCGCGTTAAACACCGCCTCCAACTGGCCCGCCCCGGTCTGCGCGAACCCGACCGTCGCCACCAGCGAACCTATCCCCAACACCACCGCCAAAGCCGTCAACGCCAACCGGCCAGGCCGTCCCGCCAACCCCCGGACCGCCTCACCCAACAAGTCACGCGCCCCGAACCGGTCGCCCCGCGCTAACCTAACTGCCGCGGTCCCGCCAGTCCCAGTTCCTTCCGGCTCCCCCTGGCCGCGGCGCCGTTTAGACCCGTGCCGCTCGCTCGCTTCAATTACCCGGTCTCCGGAACCAACCCGGCGACGGCGCACTATCACGGCTCCTCCCGCAGACGACCATCACGCATGGTGAACTGGCGCCGGGCGGCGCTGGACACATCCGGGTCGTGCGTCACTACCACCACCGCCAGCCCAGCGCCGTTGAGTTCTTCGAGCACGTCCAGCACCTCAGCGGAAGTCGCCGCGTCCAGATTCCCAGTCGGCTCATCCGCCAATAGCAGAGTCGGTTCACCCGCGATAGCTCTAGCGATAGCCACCCTTTGCCGCTCCCCGCCAGACAACGTGGTCGGATAGAAACTGGCCCGGTGGGTCATCGACACGCGCTCCAAAGCACGCGCCGCCCGGGCCCGCCGACTAGCCCGCGGCACCCCGGAATAGGCCATCCCCAACAGCACATTCTCAAACACGGTGCGCCGGGGCAGCAGATGAAACCCTTGGAACACAAACCCCAACCGTTGGCCGCGCAACCTGGTCCGGTCGCGGTCAGGCAGCGGGCCAGTGTCCACCCCAGCCAGTTCATAGCGGCCAACCGTTGGCCGGTCCAACAACCCCAGAGCATTCAACATGGTCGACTTCCCAGACCCCGAAGGACCTCTGATCGACAAGTAATCGCCCTGAAAGATAGTCAAATCCACGTCCCTGAGCGCCAACACTTCGATCACGCCCGTAAACGAGCGCGACACTCCCTCTAACCGCGCCAACACCCCCGGCGCCCGGGGCAGCGCACAAGCCAAGACGGCCGAGTCAGGTCCGTCATCGCCGTCCGGGGAGATGGGCGCTAGCTGCTCGGTCGTCACATTCAATCCTGCCCGGATGAGGAGCCAGCGGACCCCCCGGCCGCAGTGCCCCGGCCGATCACCACCAGATCGCCGACCTTTATATCCGCGTCCGCGTCCTTGACCTCAACCATCCCCTCAGCAGTCAAACCCGGTGTTATAGACACGATCCGGGTTGTCTGGTCGGCTGCCGCCTGGTCGTGGGCTAATTCGCCGACCACTACCTCAACGCGGGCATTACCCGCCGTGTCAGCCGAGACGGCCGCCACCGGCACCACCAACGAATCAGCTGATGTCGTCCCCACCACCATGGTCACCAACACGTTCCCAACTATCGACTCAGCGTCCACCCCACCTAGATCCGCCACCGTTATAGCAACCTCACACTGGCCCGAACCATCGCCACCACCCGAACCCTCCGCCGCTTTAGGACAAACCGTGGCGATTTCTCCGACCACCTCGGCTCCGTCGACAGATAACACCGCCGGTCCACCCACCACCAACAACGCCGCCTCATCCAAACCCACCTGGGCGGTCACTTGAATATCCGCCCCCGACAACACCACCGCCCCGCCAGACAACCCGCCACCCATCGACGGGTCAGTGCCGCTGCCCGCAGACAGCAGGTCCGCGCCCACTGCAACGTTGACCTGGTCCACCCGGCGCGGCAAATCCGAAACATACACCACCGCACTCAACGGCATAGTGGCCCATGCCGCCCGCTGGGCTTCCTCCAAAACCTCCTCGGCGCGTGTCACCGACCGCTCGGCTTGTTCCAAGGCCGACTGAACGGCATCGGCCGCCTCCTCCGCCTGCTGTCTCGCCTCTGCTTCCACCGCTTCCCGGACCGCCGCCTCTGCCGCCATCAACGCCTTCGCGGCCTGATCGCGGGCGTCCTCAGCGTCCGTCAAACCGTCGCGGGCATCACGCACCGCTGCCGCCAAAGCCCTATCCTCGCTGCCCGGCGCCGGATAGCCCGCGCCCTCAAACAAAGCCTTCACCGCGTTCGCCAAAGCCAAATCATAAGTCTTCGACCCAATGTCTCCCACGCCCAGACCCAACGCGGCCAACGCTGCCCGTAACTGCAGCACGTCCGGCCCGGACGAACCCGGCCCAACCGACCGGTAGGCAGGGAACTCCCCCGGCAAAACGAACACCGGACTACCCGAAACCTCCAAAATCACGTCGCCTGCCTCGACCACCGCGCCGACCTGCGGCACCTGGCCAGTAACCACCGGCGCACCCACGCCCTCAGGCGCCGACGGATTAATCTGGACCGGGTCAGAAAAAACAATATCCGCCCGCGCTGTCACCTTCGAAGTGATCTCCCGCGCCTCAACCCGGGCCGTGATCAGCCCCTCCGGCGGCACCGCACCCTCAGCCGCTAACTCCGCCGGAGACCTAACCAACCGCCCCAAAACAAACCCCGCCGCCAAAGACACC
>JAIROU010000158.1 GCA_031257375.1 Bifidobacteriaceae bacterium | reverse complement strand
TCGCCGCCAGCACGTCCACCACGTCGAGCAGGTCTGCGGGTCTGGGCCGCCCGGCGCGTTTCACGGCCTCGCCGGTCGAGGGGTCGGCGCCGCTCTGCCACCGCCCGACGGCGGCCCGCAACTCGCCCAACTGGGCCACAGTCGTGGCGGCGCCGCTGCCGCCGTCGCCGAACGAGGGCCGCCCTTCCAGCTTGTCCTCCAGCGCCAGGCGGGCGCGGGTCTTGTTCGCGCCGGTCGCCCTGACCCTGCGTCTGGTGCCGTCTCGGTCGCGGACGTAGGCCGATGCCGTCCAACGGCCCGGTTCGCGCCGCGTGCAGGTGATCTCGCCGTGGCGTCCCACGCCCAGTTGCGGGCGGGGCATCTCAGCCTCCCTGGGCCTCGTCGAGCAGAGAAGGGTCCACTTAATCCCCGTGAACACTCCACATTATGCGACTGGACCAGCGTTTCCGCAGGTCACAGCCCTGCCGCAGTCGGGGTGGCGGGATTTGAACCCACGACCTCTTCAAGTCGGTTCCGGTATTCTACGGGGTTTCATCGGGTGCCAGAATATCGCTTTGAACAGGTACGATGCCGTCCGGCGAGTTCCAGCGGATGCCGCTGGCTTCGGTCGTTTGCGGCTGAAAGTGGACAGTAAGTGGACACTCGATTCGGTCCATGCCCTCCAACGCTCATCGCTGCGGGAGGCCGCCTGAATCGGCAGGCGCGTCTTCGGTCGCGCGGCGCCTGCAGCGGTGTTCCCGATACGCTGCTTGAGAGACGCGCTTCTGCGATGGGGATCCCGGAAGGCGCCCCTCGCCGACCACGGCTGGGCCTGCCCCACTTCTCGCGATGTCGTCAATAGCTTCCCATGGCGGTAAGGTATTGACCCCGCCTCTATCTGTCAAAACCATATGATTATGATATGGTTTTGACATGCGTGGGGAAGTGGTGACTTATCTGGACCGGCTACGGGAGGTCGCCATCGACCAGCACGGGTTCGTCACGCTCGCCCAGGCTTTGGAGGCGGGCGTGCCGCAACCCCAGGTTGCTCAGATGGTGGCCCGCGGCCGTTTGGAACGGGTGGCCCACGGCGTCTACCGGGTGCCACAAGTGGCGGCGACCCGATGGGACAACTGGGCTCTGGCGGTGTTATGGACCGGGGCGCCGGAGGCCTGCCTGAGCCATGAGACAGCCCTGGCGGCATGGGACATCAGCGACATCAACCCGGGCGAAACCCACATTTGCGTTGGGAAGAAGCGCCGCCTCAGGCGCGCTGGCGGCGAGCAATACGTCATCCACCACCACGATCTCGCTCCTAAGCAGCGAGTTTGGTTCGAACAGATACCGATCACCGACGTTCCGACCACCATCGGCCAGTGCATCGACTGGGGTGTTCCCACCTATCTGGTCAAGCAAGCGCTGGAACGGGCCGGGATGACAAGTCTGCTGCGCTCCGAAGACAAGGAACGGCTGGCGCATCAACTAGATGATCGCGACTACGGCGCTAAGAGCCTCTTCAACCTTGCGGCGGCGCGCGCCGTCAGGCCAAACCCGCCTTTCTGACCTCCGTCACGAACCTGCCCGCGCCAGCCCGGCCAAGCGCGATCATCACATCCTCGCTGCTCAGCGGCGGTTGACCAGCATCCTCCGCCTGCTGCTTCACTATCCTGGCCAGGGCCGCCGGAGCCAGGTCCAAGAGGTCAAGCAAGAAATCGTCCGGGTTGACGGCGTGGAGGCCGCAACCCGCAAGCGCCGCTTCGGGGAAATCCGCCATGTTTGCCGTGACGATTGCGTCAGCCCTGGACAGCCATGCGGCCGCGACCACATGCCTGTCATCCGCATCCGGCAGGGCGATCTGCCCCACGAGCGGCTCCCAGCCGTGGACGCAAGCATCGGGAAAGGCCGAGTTCATAGCCTTGAACCTGGACTCGATCCGAGACGGCGACAAGTCCGGGTGAATGCTCGCTATCGCCTCCTTCGCCTCGCCCTCCACCTTCTCCGACCATTTGGGCGCGAACAGACCCTCCTCCGCAGCTCGGAGGATCGTATCCGCCAGCGCGACTGGGACCAGCGCGTTGGCGTCGAGGAACGCAGTGAACATCAGCTAGCCGAATGCCTCGCCTCAGCCAAAGCCTGGGCGTAGTCCTCGGCGCTGTCCTGGTACAGCCCATCAGCCACGCCTTGGCGCGTCGTCTCTGCCAGGAGCGAACGCTGCTCAGCGCGGCGCCGCTTCCGGAACGCCAGCACGTCGTCCAAACGCAGCACACGATGCCGCCTGGGCCGGTCGTAGGGGATCTCGCCGTCTTCGAGCAGCCGGACCAGGGTGGGCCGCGAAACGCCCAGCATCTCCGCAGCCTGGCTTGTCGTCAACCGCATCGACACCGGCGCCACCGTCACCGCGGCGCCTGAGGCCATGGCGCTCGCCACGCTGACCAGCACGTCGAACATTTCGGCCGGGATTGGCGCCGACGTGCCATCCGGCGCCGTCAACCGAGCCTGGTTATGGTGGGCCGCCAAGAACTCTGTCACCGACTCGACCTGGGTGGCGTCGCGAGGCGGCAACACAGTCTCGCCAGCGCGCCGATCATCGATGGGAAGCGTTGAGGTCATGCGTCCAGTCTAGTTCTAAACGTTCAAAACGGACAAGACGCCCAGCACGTGTGCGGCAGTCCGGGTTGCCTGCACCAGGTGTCAGCGCTGCGGCGAGGTGCCCAACTGGTCCAGCACGTCGGTCAGGTCCGGGGCCTGGTGGGCCTTTTGGATGTAGTGGGTCCTGGTCACGTTCGGGCTGGAGTAGCCAAGCTGCGCGGCGGCATCGGCGGTGGTGCGCTCGCGGTCCAGCAAGGTCGCGACAGTCTTGCGGAAGGAGCGGGGCGTGACCCACTCGAAGCCGGTGTCGCGCCTGGCCGCGCGCCACTTGCGGCGGAAGTTGGCGGGCGAGCGCAAGGTGCCTGCGGCGGCGGGGAAGACGACATCAGCATCGTTGGCCGCCTGCGCGGCGCGGGTGCGGCGCAGCGTTTGGACGGCGAAGGCCGGCAGCACCACGGTGCGCCATCCGGCGTCCGTCTTGGGATGGTCCTGACGGATCAGACCTTCGCCTTTCACGTAGACCAACGTGCCGCTGGTAGTCGCGGTCTCGCGGACGGGGTTGACGGCGATGGCGTCGTGCCTGGCGGCCATCGCCAAAGCGCCGTTCAGGATGGTCCGGCAGTGCCGGGCCTGGGTGGGGACCTTCTTGGCGGTCCGCCTCAGGAATTGGTCGATCCGCCCGACTGTCGCCTCTCCGACGCGCAGGTTGCCGATCCCCGGCTTGATGTGGTTCTCGACCAGGGTCCGGTGCCGGTCCAGGGCCTGCGCCGCCAAGGCGGCAGACGCGGCGCGCCCGTCAAGCCACAACTCGGCCACTTGGGCCACAGTCGTGGCGGCGCCGATGCCGCCGTCGCCGAACGAGGGCCGCCCTTCCAGCTTGTCCTCCAGCGCCAGGCGGGCGCGGGTCTTGTTCGCGCCGGTCGCCCTGACCCGCCTTCTGCTCCCGTCACGGTCGCGGACGTGGGCCGATGCCGTCCACCGGCCCGGCTCGCGCCGCGTGTAGGTGATCTCGCCGTGGCGCCCCACCACCAGCCCAGGTCGGGGCACGTCAGCCGCCCTCGGCGGCGTCGAGGAGGGACGTGTCGCGGTGCGCCAGGATACCGATGGACCGCCTGGTCCCCTCCGTCAACTGACTCATGTCGCCGTCCACCATGTGTATCAAGGTCCGCGCCATCTCAGTGGCCGCATAGGTCCTGATCCGGGTCTCGGCCGCGATCCGCTCGTCACCCGGCATGATCTGCCGGTTGGCCTCCGCGACGAACCACTCGTCCATTGCCTTGTCGAAAGACCGCTCAAGCTGGAACAGCCCGCGTTTCGCGTTCAACGCCGCCAGCTGCTCGTC
>JAIROU010000156.1 GCA_031257375.1 Bifidobacteriaceae bacterium | reverse complement strand
CA
The DNA here is from genome assembly GCA_031257375.1 of Bifidobacteriaceae bacterium. Lineage (GTDB taxonomy): Bacteria > Actinomycetota > Actinomycetes > Actinomycetales > WQXJ01 > JAIRTF01. The sequence goes on along the minus strand of JAIROU010000156.1, from coordinate 17,920 downwards.
CGCGGGTCGGCATGCCCTATGTCAACCAGCGCTGGCTGGGAGGGATGCTGACCAACTTCCAGACTATCTCCAAGCGGTTGTCGCGGCTCAAAGAGCTGGAGGACATGAACCTCGAGGAGGGCGCCGGGAGCGCCTACACCAAGAAGGAGCGGCTGATGATGAGCCGCGAGCGCGACAAGCTGGAGCGCACCCTGGGCGGCATCCGGACCATGCACAAGCTGCCCTCGGCCATCTGGGTGGTCGACACCAAGAAGGAGCACCTGGCCATTGACGAGGCCCGCAAGCTGGGCATCCCGATCATCGCCATCCTCGACACCAACGCCGACCCGGACGAGGTCGACTACCCGATCCCCGGCAACGATGACGCCATCCGCGCCGTCGAACTGCTGACCAGGGTGATGGCCGATGCCGTGGCCGAGGGCCTGGTCGAGCGCCACGCCGCCAAGCAGAAGGCGGGCGAGGACTCAGAGCCCCCGGCCGAGCCTCTGACGGAGTGGGAGCAGGAGCTTCTGAACGCCCCCATCGCCATCGACACGACCGTGCCCCTGAGCGACGAAGCCGCCGCCGAGGTCGCCGCCGCACGCCCGCTGACCAGCGCCGTCGCCCACGACGCGGCCACCGTCGACGGCCCGCAGGCCCCCGTCTTGACCGAGGTGGAGGCGCCCGCCAAGCCCGCCCCGGCGAGCGATGGCACCGCCGCCGATGTCGCCGCCGCGGCCGCCGGTGAGGTGGCGGGCGTGGCGGTCGGCGACGAGTCCGCCCAAGAGCCGTTGACCCAGCCGGCCGCCGATGCCGCCGCCCCGGCCCCCAGCGCCGCGCCGGTCCCAGCCGCCCCGCCCGCCAGCGCGGCATCCGTCCCAGCCGCCGATGCCGCCCTGGCAACCCCGGCTGCCCCAGCCGCCCCGGCCGCCGTGGCGCCCGCCGAGCCGACCCCGGCCGCCGCCGAGCCAGCCCCCGCCGCCCCGGCGTCCCCGGCCGCCGCGAAGCCCGAAGCCGCCCCGGCCGACCCGGCGCCGACTCCGGCCGATCCCCCCGCGACGGCGGCGGCATCGGACAAAGCAGTAGACGCAACCAAGTGAGGAAGTAGCGATACGAATGGCCAATTACACCACTGCCGACATCAAGGCGCTGCGGGAGAAGACCGGCGCCGGGATGCTCGATGTCAAGAAGGCGCTCGACGAGGCCGACGGAGACCAGGCCAAAGCGCTCGAGATCATCCGCGTCAAAGGCCTCAAAGGCCTGGCCAAGCGCGAGGGCCGGTCGACCTCGGACGGGCTGGTGGCGGCCCAGGTGGTCGCCACCGAGGACGGCCAGACCGGCGTGCTGATCGAGCTCAACTCGGAGACTGACTTCGTCGCCAAATCGGAGCCGTTCATCGAACTGGCCGGCCAGGTCTTGTCCGCCGCCACCGCCTTGGCCAGCGAGAACCTGGGCATTGTCCTCGGCTCGCCGCTGACCTCGAAGAAGGGCACCGTCCAAGACGCGATCGACGCGGTCTCTGCCACGCTGGGCGAGCGCATCCAACTGCGCCGGATCGGCGTTGTCAGCGGCGAGCACGTCGAGGTCTATCTGCACCGCACCAACAAGGACCTGCCGCCGCAGGTCGGCGTGCTGGTGGCGACCGACGCCAAAGGCGCCGCCGTGGCCCACGACATCGCCATGCACATCGCCGCCTATTCGCCGGTTTACCTCACCCGCGAGGCCGTGCCGGCCGACGTGGTGGCCTCCGAACGGCGGATCGCCGAGGAGACGGCCGTCGCCGAGGGCAAGAACGAGAAGGCCATCCCGAAGATCGTCGAGGGCCGCCTGAACGGCTTCTTCAAGGAGAACGTGCTGGTGGACCAGGCTTTCGCGAAAGACCCCAAGACCACCGTCGGCAAGGTGCTGGCCGAGGCGGGCGGGCTGGTCGACGGCTTCGTCCGCTTCCGGGTCGGCGCCTGAGCGGGCCACCGCGAGGCGAATGCCCGGACCCGGGCGCCGGCGCCACCGACAATCGAATCCGAAGGAGCCAAGATGCCAACTAGCGATCTGCGTCGGCCCGAGGGCCGCCGCGTCATGTTGAAGCTCTCGGGCGAGGCCTTCGGCGGCGGGCGGCTGGGGGTCGACCCGGACGTGGTGACTTCGATCGCCGGGCAGATCGCCCGCGCGGTCGGGCGCGGGATCGAGGTCGCCGTGGTGGTGGGCGGGGGGAACTTCTTCCGCGGCGCCGAACTGGCCGAGCGGGGCATGGACCGCGCCCGGGCGGATTACATGGGCATGCTCGGCACGGTCATGAACTGTCTGGCCCTGCAGGATTTCTGCGAGCAGGCCGGGGTGCCCACCCGGGTCCAGACGGCCATCTCGATGGGCCAGGTGGCGGAGAGCTACATCCCCCTCAGAGCCATCCGCCACCTCGAGAAGGGCCGGGTGGTGATCTTCGGCGCGGGCGCCGGGATGCCCTATTTCTCGACCGACACGGTGGCGGCGCAGCGCGCTCTGGAGACCCGCTGCCAGGTCTTGCTGATGGCCAAGAACGGGGTCGACGGCGTCTACACGGCCGACCCGCGCAAAGACCCGGCCGCCACCAAGCTGACCCGGATCACCTACGAGGACGCCCTGGCCATGAACTTGCGAGTGGTGGACGCGGCGGCCTTCTCGCTGTGCATGGAGAACCGGTTGCCGATGGTCGTGTTCGGGCTCGACGGACCGGACCAGGTGGCCCGCGTCCTGGAGGGGGAGAGGCTCGGTACCCTTGTAACTGCCGCCACCGAGGCGCGCCGCGACGCCGCACCGGGCGCCAGCGGCAGCTGACGCAAGGGATATATGAGGGAGCCACAGACATGATTGCTGATGTGTTGCAAGACGCCGGCAGGCGCATGGACCGGTCGGTTGAGAACGCCGCCAGCGAGTTCCAGGCCATCCGCACCGGCCGCGCCAACAAAGCCTTGTTCGACCGGATCGAGGTCGACTACTACGGGACGCCGACGCCGCTGCAGTCGTTGGCGTCGATCGCCGTCCGCGAGGCCCGGACGGTCGCCATCACGCCCTACGACCGTTCCGCCCTGGCCGCCGTCGAGAAGGCGATCCGCAATTCCGACCTGGGCGTCAACCCGTCCGACGACGGCGCGGTGATCATGATCAACCTGCCGGAGCTGACCGCCGAGCGGCGCAAGGAGTACGTCAAACTGGCCCGCAACCGGGCCGAGGAGGGTCGCGTCTCGGTCCGCCAGGCCCGCCACAAGGCCAAGGAGGCGCTGGCCCGCATCCAGAAGGACGGCGAGGCCGGCGAGGACGACGTCCGCCACGCCAGCGCCAAACTCGAGTCGATGACCAAGACCCGCATCGCCAAGATTGACGACCTGCTGGCGCACAAGGAAGCCGAACTGCTCGAGGTCTGATGGCGGCGCCGATTCCCGAGTCCGCCGCCCAGGCCGGACGCGGCCGCAACTTGGCGGTGGCGGTGCCGACGGCGCTCGGCCTGATCGCCGTGGTGCTGGCCAGCCTGCTGATCCAGCCCGCGCGCTGGGCCGGTCCGTGGATCTTCGTCGGCCTGGTGGTGGTGGCCCTGGCCCTGGCTCTGCACGAGTTGATCCAAGCGCTCGGCCGCGTCGGCTTCCGCGTCCCTTATTCGCCCCTGGTGGTCGGCGCCGCGCTGACCCAGGTGGCGGCGGCCGCGACGGGCGCGCCGGGGGTGGTGGTGGGAGTTTTCCTGACTTTGGCGGCGAGCATGTTGTGGCGGGTCTTGGAGGGCGACTACCGCCAGACGCACGATGCCGCCGTCCCAGGACCCGGTGCGCCCGTCCAGTTCCGGGACCCCGGCCCGGGCGGCGGCTGGGAACCGGCCGGGGCCGCGGCCGACGGGTCTGGCGACACTGGCGGGTCCGGCGGGTCTGGCGACACTGGCGGGACTGCCGGGGCGGCATCGGGCCGGAGCCTGACCCAAGACCTTTACGCCATCGCCTTCGCGACCGTCTACCTGCCGGCGTTGGGCGCGCTGGTGGTGCTGCTGAGCTTCCTGCCGGACGGCCGCTGGCTGGTGCTGCTGCTGGTGGCGGTGCCGGTGGCCTCGGACACCGGCGGCTACTTCGCCGGATCGCACTTCGGCAAGCACAAGCTGGCGCCGCTGATCAGCCCCAAGAAGACCTGGGAGGGCCTGGCCGGGTCGATTCTGTTGGCGCTGGTGGCGGGCGTCGGCGGGATGCTGCTGATGCGCCAGCCGTGGTATTTCGGGGTCGCCTTGGCCGTCCTCGGGGCGCTGGCGGCGACCCTCGGCGATCTGGCCGAATCGCTGCTGAAACGCGACATCGGCATCAAAGACATGGGCAGCCTGCTGCCGGGCCACGGCGGCGTGCTCGACCGAGTCGACTCGATCCTGATGACCGCCCCCTTCTTCTACGCCGTCATCGCCCTGTTCGGAACAAAGGCCTTCGGATGACAGCCAACCCCACTAAACCCGGGGACGGTCCTTTCGTCTCAGACGTGGGGACAGTCCCCGCCTGTGGCCGGGACGCCGTAAACCCGGGGACGGTCCTTTCGTCTCAGACTTGGGGACAGTCCCCGCGTGTAGCTGTGACGCTGGGCGGGCGGGCGACCTGGCGGCATCGTGCGCCGAAACCGCCCGGCCGGGAGGGGGCTTGGTGACGCGGGACGGGCAGCGGGAGGCGACCCGGCGGCATCGTGCGCCGAAACCGCCCAAACACCTGGCCGATCTGACGCCCGGCGAGAGGGACTTGTGGGCCGAGGACCTGGGCCTGCCCAGGATGCGGGCGCGGCAGGTCGCCCGGCACTATTTCGCGCGTTTGGAGCGCGAGGCGGCGGCGATGACGGACTTGCCGGCCGAGGGGCGCGAGCAGTTGGTCGCGCGCTTGCTGCCGGAGTTGCTGACCGAGGTCACCCGGCGGACCGCCGATGGTGGGGCCACCATCAAGGCGCTCTACCGGCTGTTCGACTCAGCCGCCCTGGAGACCGTGCTGATGGGTTACCCCGGGCGTGTCACCTTGTGCGTCTCCAGCCAAGCCGGGTGCGCCATGGCCTGCCCGTTCTGCGCCACCGGGCGGGACGGGCTGAGGCGCAATCTGTCGAGCGCGGAGATGGTCGAGCAGGCGCGGCTGGCGGCGGCGCTGACGGCCGGCGGCGGTCTGGGACCGGACGTGCCGAGGCGGCTGTCGAACGTGGTCTTCATGGGCATGGGCGAGCCGCTGGCGAACTATCGGGCGGTCATGACGGCGGTGCGGGCGATGACCGCCCCGGCGCCGGCCGGGCTCGGCCTGTCGGCCCGCAATCTGACGATCTCGACCTGCGGGCTGACGCCGGGGATCGACCGCCTGGCGGGCGAGGGGCTGGCGGTGCGGCTGGCCCTGTCGCTGCACGCGCCCGATGACGAGGCACGCGACCGGCTGGTGCCAATCAACCGGCGCTACGGCGTCCAGGCCACCATCGCGGCCGCCCACCGCTACTTCCAGGCCACCGGGCGGCGGGTGTCGATTGAGTACGCGCTCATCCGAGATGTCAACGATCAGGCGTGGCGCGCGTCGCTGCTGGCCGAACGCCTGCTTCAATATGGGAGGGGATGGGTCCACGTCAACCCCATCCCGCTGAACCCCGTGCCGGGGTCGATTTGGACGGCCAGCCGTCCGGCCGCGCAGGAAGAATTCCGACGCCGGCTCGAAATGGCTGGCTTGACCGTCACGATGCGGGACACTAGAGGGCAGGAGATCGATGGGGCTTGCGGGCAACTGGCGGCCAGGGAGGTTGACAACTGATGGCAGATCTGTTCAGGCGGGTGAACCGCGGCAGTGGTTACGACACGCACGAGGTGGACGACTTCTTCGCCCGCGCCCAGGCCGTTTATGAGGGCCGCTCGGCCGAGCTGATGGGCCCCGAGACGGTCCGGACGGTGGCGTTCACCCCGGTCCGGAAGGGATACGACGAGCCCCAGGTGGACGGGGCGCTGGACCGGCTGGACAACGCCTTCACCCGCAAGCAGCGGTCGGAGTTCATCGCCCAGCACGGCCAGCAGGCCTGGTTGGACAAGATCGTCGAGCGTGCGACGACCTTGTACGACCGCCTGGGCCGCCCGGACGGGCAGAAGTTCGCCCCGGCCGAGCGCGGGCAACTCGGCTATGACCGCACCCAGGTGGACGCGCTGCTGTCCCGCCTGGCGGACTATTTCAACAACGGCGCGCCGCTGGCCTCGTCCGATGTCCGCCACGCCGTCTTCACGCCGGTCCGCGGCAAGCGGGGCTACGCCATGGGGCCGGTCGACGCCTTCCTGGACCGCGCCCTCGAAGTCATCCTGGCCGCCGAATAGGCCGCGGGCCCGGCGCCGGCCCGGCGCAGGGCGGGCGCCGCCGACGTTGACCTGGACAACAGTCCCTGGTCGCGTCCAGATCGTTCCGTACACTGCCTAAGGCGATTCAGCGCCCCGGCCGGGGCGGTCGGCGGCCGCAGCGGGCCGGGTCGGCGCCCGGCGGGCAAGACCGACAGGCGACATGGAGGAACCCCAGATGGCGTCAGGATTGACGGCCCGGAAGACGGGCCACGTCAACATTTTGCCGGAAGCACGCATCCGGATCGTCAACCGGCGGCGGATCGGGCTGGTGTTGGGGCCGGCCCTGTTCCTGGTCTGTTGTTTCGCCATGCCGGACTTCGAGCCGACGGGCGATGTCGGGCTGGCGGGCGTCCGTTCGGCGGCGGTCGTGGCCGGCGTGCTCTGCCTGATGGCGGTCTGGTGGATGACCGAGGTCCTGCCGCTGTATGTGACCGCCCTGGTCCCGCTGGTGGCCTTCCCGCTGTTGCGGGTGACTACCATCGACGCGGCCGCCGCGCCCTACGCCAACAAGGTGATCTTCTTGTTCCTGGGCGGATTCGTGCTGGCCACGGCGATGGAGCGGTGGAACCTGCACCGGCGGGTGGCGATCTGGGTGATCCTGCTGGTCGGGTCGAAACCGCGGGCCATCATCTTCGGGTTCATGTTGGCGACATCGTTCCTGTCGCTGTGGGTGTCCAACACCGCCACGGCCGTGATGATGCTGCCGATCGCAACCTCGGTGCTGAAGCTGGTCGAATCCGTCACCAAACGCCAGGACAAGGGCTTCCGCGTAGCGATGGTGCTGTCGATCGCCTACGGCGCCTCGATCGGGTCGTTCGGCACCCCCATCGCCTCGCCGCCCAACGCCATCGCCCTGGGCTGGCTGAACGAGGAGCAGGGCATCGAGATCTCCTTCTTCGACTGGATGAAGGTCGGCATGCCGCTGTGGGCGGTCTTCTTGATCATCGGCTGGTTCCTGCTGGCCTTCGTGTCCAGCCCGCCGGCCGCCAAGGGCGCCATCCCCGGCCACAAGGAGATCATGCGCGCCGAACTGGCCAAGCTGGGTCAGTTCCACGGCCCCGAGCGCCGGGTCGGCATCGTCTTCCTGATCTGCGCCCTGACCTGGATCACCCACGGGTTCATCGAGGATCTGCTGGGGCTGGAGAACACCGGCCTGACCGACGAGCTGGTGGCCGTGGCGGTGATCTTCGTGCTGTTCTTCACGCCGGTCTCGTTCCGGCGGCCCGGGCGCGCGCTGATGAACTGGGGCGACCTGAAGGGCTTGCCCTGGGGCATTTTGTACCTGTTCGGCGGCGGCCTGTCGGTGGCCGCCCAGGTCTCGGCCTCCGGCCTGGCCACTTGGATCGGCGAGCAGGCCAGGTCGCTGAGCTCGCTGCCGATGTTCTGGCTGTTGATCGTCTGTTGCGCCCTGACCTGGATCATCACCGAGTTCATGTCCAACACGGCGGCGGCGGCGACCCTCATCCCGATATTCGGCTCGGTCGCGCTGGCGCTGGGCCACTCGCCGGTCATGCTGGTGCTGCCGGTGGCGATGGCGGCCTCCTGCGCCTTCATGATGCCGGCCGGCACGCCGCCCAACGCCGTCGCCTACTCGTCCGGCATGATCAGGATCGGCGAGATGAACAAGGCCGGCGTGCTGATCGCCATCGCCGGGGTGATCATGGTCAGCGTCAACATGTTCATCTGGGGCCGGGTGGCCCTGGGCCTGTGAGCCGACCGCCGGTCGCGCCAGCACCGACCAATTCGACCAAGGAGGACTGATTGATGAAGACCCGCAGAATTGGCCCGTACAGCGTCGGAGCGGTGTCCGTCGGCGCGATGCGCCTGTCGATCGAGGGGCGGCCCGGCCGCGAGCAGGCCGTCCAGACCATCCACGCGGCGCTGGACGCCGGCGCCAATATGATCGACACGGCCTACGGCTACCGCATCCCGGGCGAGCCGGAGGCCCACAACCACCGCCTGATCAGGCAGGCCCTGGAGACTTGGGAGGGCGGCGATTCGACGGCCGTGGTGGTGGCCACCAAGGGCGGGCATCTGCGCGCGGCCGAGGACCGGCCGGGCCGCTGGAGCCAGAACGGCCACCCCGACCATCTCAAACTGGTGGCCGAATGGTCGCTGGGCGACCTGGGCGTCGAAGCCCTCGACCTGTACTACTACCACCGCCCGGACCTGAATGTGCCCTACGCCGATTCGGCCGGCGCGCTGAAAGACTTGTACGACGCCGGCCTGATCAAGGCGGCCGGTGTGTCGAACGTCAACCCTGATCAGCTGCGCATCGCCCACGAGGTCCTGGGCGACGCGCTGGTGGTGGTCCAGAACCACTTCTCGCCCGCCCACCGCGCCTCCGATGCCGTGCTCGAGCTGTCCGGCGAGCTCGGCTTGGCCTTCATCCCCTACCACTCGGCCGGCGGCCTGGCCGCCCCGGACGGCCCGGCCCGCTTCGGGGCCTTCCACCGGATCGCCGCCGAGCGCCAGATCACGGTCCAGCGCCTGGCCCTGGCTTGGCAGTTGGCCCTCGGCGACCACGTCGTGACGATCCCCGGCACGTCGCGCCCGGCCTCGATTTTGGACTCCCTCAAAGCCGCCGATGACGCGCTCTCGCCGGCCGAGCTAGCCGCTCTCAACGCTGACGTCTGGCCCGCCGAGTCCGCCTGACCGGGGTCGGTTCCCGGTTGGCGGCCCGGGCAGCGCTGCGTCGTCCCCGCCTCGTATTGCCGCGCCGCTTCACCGATGGGATCGGTATTTCCGGTTTCCGACAGGCGTTTCACCCGCGGGCGGTGTAGGCTTTAAGCCTACTTTTTTGAAGGGGGGGGGGGTCTTGTGGCCGGCGTTTTCGACACTGTGACGGCGGCCGAGTTCAACCGGGCGCCAAGCGACGTCAAGCGGCGGGCGCTGACCAGGCCGGTGCGTGTCACCGAGCGCGGCCGCCCGTCGGTGGTGGTCATGTCCTACGCCGATTACCGGCGCCTGTCGGGCCTGCCGGACGACCTGGCGGCCTGGCTGGAACTGCCCGATGACGCTGGCCCGGCGGCCGAGGCGGAGATCGAGCCCGCCCAGATCGCGTTGGAGGCGGCGGAGTTGTGAGGTACCTGCTGGACACGATGCTGGTCGGCGAGTTGCGCCGGCCGGCCGGGGAGCCGGCGGTCAAGCGCTGGGTTTCCCGCCGGCCGGCCGAAGACCTGCACATCAGCGTCATCACCGTGATCGAGGCCGAACTCGGGGTGCTCGGCCTGGAACGCAAGGACCCGCCCCAGGGCCGTGTGCTGCGCGAGTGGTTCGAGTCCCGGCTGCTGCCGGGCTTCGCCGGGAGGATCCTGCCCTTGGACCTGGAAGCCGCCCGGCGGGTGGTGGCGCCCCTCCACGTCCCCGACCGGGCGCCCGCCCACGACGCCCTGATCGCCGGCACCGCCCTCGCCCACGGGCTGACCCTGGTCACTCGCAACACCGCCGACTTCGCCCGCGCCGGCGTCCCCCTGATCGACCCGTGGGACGCCGCCTGACCGGTGCCGGTCAAGCTCCCAGGCGGCCGCCCAAAGCGCCAGCCGCGGTGGCCACCTTCATGGCCATGCGCGGGCCTGCCACGGTGGGGATGAAACCGTGGTGGGCGTAGAACTCGGCGGCGGCGTTGCCCACCGGATCAACCACGATCACGCGGCCGCCCGATGAGCGAGCGGCCAAGACAATCGTTTCCAGCGCGTCCAGCAGCAGTTGGCCGCCAAGACCCCGGCCGTGGAGCGAGCGGTCCAAAGCCAGTCGGCCCAGGAGGAAGCCGGGCACTTCGGTTTGGCCGCCGCCGAGGGATCGCCCCACGGTCTGGCGGGCCACCAGAGTCGGGCTGACCGCGAAATAGGCGACCACCCGCGCAGAATCAGGACGGGTCCACACATAGACCCGGGCGATGTCCTGCGAGTTGGTCCTCAGGGCCATCTGGGCGAGCCACCGATCAAGCGAGTCCACGCCGCAGTCGAACGTAGCGGGGTCCAAGTCGGCGCGGATCTGCGACAGCCAGAACCCTGCGGCTGGGGTCATGGGCGCTTGGAAGCGCGCGGCCGGGCGGCGGCGGCGACCAAGGCCGGGGCCTGGTCGGGAGAATCCAGGCCGGCGATCATGGCGTCGAACACTTCGGCGTCGAGCCAGGTCAGGTCGCGGCGGCCGAGGACGCGGGCGGCGGCGTCGCGCATGGTCTCCACCACGAAAGCTGAACGAGTCCGGCCCAGCAGCAGGGCGGCTTGCGTGATCATGTCGTCGGTTTCAGCGTCCAGCCGCGCTTCCAAGCGCCTGCTCAGGGTCGAAGTGCTCATGGCCAGATTGTACGGCACCTGTAGGACGGCCAGCAATGTCAATGCTCGTCTCCGGCGGGTTGCGCGAACCGCAGGCCCCGCGCGCGTTGACAAGATACCCCCCCCCTACCCGTAGAGTGCGCCTTAGCTGGCCTGCCCGGGTCGGCTGGGTTCGGTGTGGGACGCCGTCCAGAGTATTGTTTCCCCTTAACGAACCCAAGCCCAAGCGAAGGGAGCGTACCACAAATGGTCGGAGTTAAGAAGATCGCGGCAATTGCCGTCAGTGCGTTTGCCTTGAGTGCTGCCTTGCTCGCTGGTGAGGCGGCGGTCTCACCAGCCCCTGCGGCTGAGGCCGCCGGCACGAAGACCACCTGGACTAACTGGCCGGGTTCTGTGAAAAAGGGCGCAACCTACTACGTAGGCGGAACGGCAACAACAAATGGCAATCCGGTGAGTGTCCTGGTGATCGTGGAGGACAGGTATGGAGGGAGCACGTACAACTCGCTGACTGTTCAGACCAGCATAATCGGGAAGTTCTACCAACCGATGAAGGCTGTGGCTCCTATCGGCAGCCATGCGCTCGCCGTAACCTACTCGGCAAGTCCGAAGGCCTTCAAAGTCACGAACTGATGACCCGGGGGAGCGCTGCGGACTGAGCGGTCGCTTTGCCGTGTCGGCGTTCGGGTGTCGGTTGCGGCGGTCGAACTGAGTCTGTGGCCGTTTCACGGGAGGGGGAGTTGGCGCAAATGCGGCGTGTGACAATGCTGGCCGTCTTGGGCGCGACTATGTTGATGGCGCTTGGGTGCTCAGGGGGGACCGGGCAAGGCGAGGTCGCCACATTGGCCACTCCATCAGGGGCGGTCCCGAACACGGAGCAAGGTCTCGGGGCCGCCGCGATGGTGGATTGCCTGCGCCGGAGCGACGTCCCGGCGGTGCTTGAGCAGTGGGATGACGGCCAGGCGGCGGTAGTCTTTGACTCCCCGAACGCCCTGTGGGAAATGTGTCGCCGGGATGACGGCATGTGCAGCGGCGGCGGCGGCGAGAATCTGTCCGACCCTAGTACCGTCAAGTCTCAGGAGACGCTTGACCTGGTGGCCAGGCCCTATATGGCGGAATGGGCGGCCCTGCCGCCGGAACGGGTCGGGGTCGACATTCTGATCATCGGGGACGCCGACTACACGCCGGTGTACGAAGTGTGCTTGGCTGAGTCGGATTACCAGGTGCCTATAGTGCCGATCAATCCGGCCGAGGAGATCGCCCAAGAACAAGCAGTGGCCACCCGGTCGAACGAGTGGGCGGCGTGCGCCCGGGAAAACGGTCTGGCCGACCTGAATGATGCCGATCCGCCCAAAGCCGACGACTGGCGGACCACTCCGACCATCGCCCTGCCAGTTGACATTTCGGATACGTTGTTGCGCGCCGTGATAGAGGCGTGCCCACCTTTCGACTTGGGCGCCAGGGAACGAAAAGAGCCCGCAGTGGATCCGAATCTCGGCTTTGACGTGCCGGGGTGGGACGGCCGGGGCAAACTGCTCTCCGGCGCTGTGGACCGGGAGACTTCGGTCCGCATCTCCGAACTGGTCGACATCATCTATGAGCCCTTGGAGAGATTCTTCGAAGAATCCGCACCGTCAGAATAGTGGCGCACCTCACCCTGGAACCTGGCCGAAGCTGCTTGGGCGAGGGCGGCCGGGCGGGGCTACGATGGGTCGGGTGACAGGCAATCCGCTCGAGTTCCTCCAGCCGACGCTGGGGTACTGGTCCGAGGAGAAGGAACGCCAGCGGCATGAGACGCACCAGTATTTCGTCAGCTCGCCGCCTTTGGACAGCTGCCTTGACGCCGGCGTGATCGAACTAGACTTGCCAGACCCGCCAGAGCCGGCCGCCCAAGTCAAGCCCTGACCGGGCGCGAGCAGCCGGTCACGTCAGCGCCGCGTCTAGAAGTCGGTCGCCGCGCCTCCAGCGCGCCCCGTCCCCTGGTTGATCGTCAGCTACCGCGGATCAGGTCCGCGTGCTCCGCCAAGTAGCGGTCCTTCTCCTCGCGGATGATCTCATAGCCGCGGATCACGCTGTCCGGGTAGGGCGCGTCGGTCGGGCGGCCGGGACGGCTGTCGCCGTCCGCCCCCGGCACGTCGAAGCCGATCATGGCGCCCGTCTGCGGGTACTTGGCGTCGACCTCCGCCACCTGGTCCGAGGTCGGGTTCGGCCCCAGGTCGGCCATGGCTTGATCGTGGGCCAGCCAGGCCGCCTCGTCGAAGGACGGGCAGGCCTCCAGCAGGGCGCGCAGCGCCGCCTCGGAGATGTCGGCGGGCAGCACCGCCACCTGATCGGTCTGCCACTCGTCGGCTTGGACCGGCAGGGGGTCCTTCATGTCCGGGTAGCCGTTGGCGCGGGCGCACTCGATCCAGGGCAGTGTCGCGGCCAGGTTGGCCTGTTTGACGGCGATCTCGTCGGCCGGTTCGGGCGGGTAGTTGAACGGCTCGGTGTAGCCGGACGAGTCCAGGCATTGAACGAAGTCCTCGGTCCGGTCGGTCGCCCCGATGATCAAGAACGGCTGCCCTTCCTGGTCTTCCCAGCCGGGCGCGGGCGACGGCCCGCCGGCCCTCTCGTCCATGATCACGGCGATGCGGGGGTCGTACTCGGCGGCCATTTCCAGCATCCAGTCGGGCTGCTCCCCGACCCCGAGCCCGCCGCTCAAGGAGGCTATGTAGTCGCCCGCGATGTCGAATTGGACCCATAGCTGGCCGGGGGCGTCCGGGTCAACGTCCGGCTCGGTGAACGCGCTGATGTCCACCTCCGCCAGGCAGGCGACGAAGTCTTCGGCGGCGCGCGCCTGGGCGGCGATCTCCTCGGCCCTGGTCAGCGACGACTCGGCGCCGTTCGTCGGGGAACCGGTCGCCAGCGTGGCGACCTCATCCTCGGCTTGGGTGCAGCCGGCCAGCCCGCCCGTTCCCGCGACCGCCAACGCCACCGCCAACGCCGCCGATGCCGCCGATGCCGCCCGCGCAGTCGAGGCCCGCGGCCGGCCCGCTCGCTTCACGTCTCGCATCTGTCCGGTTCCTTTCGCTAGCTCCGCTCACGGCCGCCCCAAGGCGCTCACCGCTGCGGCGGGGCCGCTCGGATCGAGCCTAACCCGCGTCGCCCACCTGCCCATCCGCCTCCGGGCCGAATTCTCCAGCCACGCCGTAGAGTTCCGCATCCGATGCGGCGAGCAGGCCGGGGTCCTCGGCCACGGCTATGACATCGAATCCTTCGCCCCTCAATAGACTGCGGCCGAACCTGGCCAGGCGGGCCGATTCGGGTCCGGGCAGACCATGCGCTATGGTGGGTAGTTGCCGTGTAACGGCCGCGGTTCGTAGTGCCCGGGTGGATCAGCCCCGGTGCTCCGCGCAACAACCAGCAACTTAGGAGTGAACTAGAGCCATGCCGCTCGATTCCGCCACCAAGGCAACAATCATCGCCGAATACGGCACGCATGAGGGCGACACCGGCTCGCCGGAGGTCCAGGTCGCGCTGCTGAGCAAGCGGATCAAAGACCTGACCGAACACTTCAAGACCCACGAGCACGATCATCACTCGCGCCGGGGCCTGCTGCTGCTGGTGGGCCAGCGCCGGCGCCTGTTGGGCTACCTCGAGTCAATCGACGTGGAGCGATACCGCTCCCTCATCAAGCGCCTCGGCCTGCGCCGGTGACCAACCGGGGCGTCCCGGCCGCGCGGCGGCGGGCCTGCCCCGGGCAAACTGAATAGTGCAAAAAGGCCAGGACCCAGTCCCGCAAACTCAGCGGTCCTCGGTAGTGGCTTCCGTAAGTCGAGCGTCAGGCGACAAATCTGGTGGACGATGCCGCGCGGCATCGTCCAAAGGCACGTCACCTTGGCGTGGACGTACGTGAGCCTCAATCGAAGACCGCACGGGCGGCCCTGGCTGCGACCCAAGCGGATGGCGCGCGCCGCTCGCCGGCCCAGGCCGGCGGCCAGGCGGGCGCGCCCCCGCCCAAGCAGATTAAGGAGGGTACCCATGGAGGGTCCCGAAATCGCATTTTCCGAAGCCGTGATCGACAACGGGTCGTTTGGCAAGCGCCAAGTCAGATTTGAGACCGGGCGTCTGGCCAAACAGGCCGGCGGGTCGATCGCCGCCTACCTGGACGGCGAGACGATGGTCTTGTCGACCACCACAGCGGGCAAGCACCCGCGCGAGCAGTTCGACTTCTTCCCGTTGACGGTGGATGTCGAAGAACGCATGTACGCGGCCGGGCGCATTCCCGGCAGTTTCTTCCGCCGCGAGGGGCGGCCGAGCACCGACGCGATCCTGGCCTGCCGGCTGATCGACCGGCCGCTGAGGCCGTTGTTCGTCAAGGGCCTGCGCAACGAGGTCCAGGTGGTCGAGACGGTTCTGGCGGTCGATCCGGAGGACTCCTACGACGTCCTCGCCATCAACGCCGCCTCGCTCAGCACCCAGATCTCCGGGCTGCCGTTCTCCGGGCCGGTGGCGGCCACGCGGGTGGCCCTGATCGACGGCCAGTGGGTGGCCTTCCCGCGCTGGTCGGAGCGTGAGCGGTCGGTTTTCGAGATGGTCGTGGCCGGTCGGATAGTGGGCGATGACGTGGCCATCGCCATGATCGAGGCCGAGGCCGGGGACAAGGCCTGGGAACTGGTCAAGGGCCAGGGCGTCCAGGCCCCGACCGAGGAGGTGGTGGCCCAGGGGATCGAGGCGGCCAAGCCGTTCCTGCGCGAGTTGTGCCTGGCCCAGCAGCGGCTGGCCGACCAGGTCGCCAAACCCACCCAGGAGTTCCCGCTGTTCCCGGACTACCAGGACGACGCCTACCAGGCGACCAGTCAGATCGTGGCCGAGAAACTGGGCCAGGCCATCCAGATCGCGGACAAGCAGGAGCGCGAGGCCCGGCTGAGCGAGATCAAGAACGAGGCCCTGGGCGCCCTGGAGGCCAATTTCCCGGAGCGGGACAAGGAGATCGCGGCGGCCGTGCGGGCCATCACCAAGCAGTTGGTGCGCCAGCGCGTCCTGACCGAGGGGCAGCGGATCGACGGGCGCGGCCTGCGTGACATCCGCCGCCTGTCGGCCGAGGTCGAGGTCCTGCCGAGGGTCCACGGCTCGGCCCTGTTCGAGCGCGGCGAGACCCAGATCTTGGGCGTGACCACGCTGAACATGCTGCGGATGGAGCAGCAGATCGACTCGCTCAGCCCGGTCACCCACAAGCGCTACATGCACAACTACAACTTCCCGCCCTATTCGACCGGCGAGACCGGCCGGGTCGGCAGCCCGAAGCGGCGCGAGGTTGGCCACGGGGCCCTGGCCGAACGGGCCTTGATCCCCGTGCTGCCCACCCGCGAGGAGTTCCCCTACGCCATCCGGCAGGTCTCCGAGGCCCTCGGGTCGAACGGCTCGACCTCCATGGGCTCGGTCTGCGCCTCGACGTTGTCGCTGCTCAACGCCGGTGTGCCGCTGCGCGCCCCGGTGGCGGGAATCGCCATGGGCCTGATGAGCGACACGGTCGAGGGCGAGGTCCGCTACGCCGCCCTGACTGACATCTTGGGGGCCGAGGACGCCTTTGGGGACATGGACTTCAAGGTCGCCGGCACCGCCGAGTTCGTCACCGCCATCCAGCTTGACACCAAACTGGACGGCATTCCGGCCTCGGTCCTGGCGGCCGCGCTGACCCAGGCCCGCGAGGCCCGGCTGCACATCCTGGCGGTCATGAGCCAGGCCATCGACGGGCCGGACGAGATGAGCCCGCTGGCGCCGCGCGTCATCACGGTCAAGGTGCCGGTCGACAAGATCGGCGAGGTGATCGGCCCGAAGGGCAAGATGATCAACCAGATCCAGGACGAGACCGGGGCCGACATCTCGATCGAGGACGACGGCACCGTGTACATCGGCGCCACCGACGGCCCCTCGGCCGAGGCCGCCCGCGACCAGATCAACGCCATCGCCAACCCGCAGATGCCGAAGGTCGGGGAGCGGTTCGTCGGGACGGTGGTCAAGACCACCACCTTCGGGGCGTTCATCTCGCTGACGCCGGGCAAGGACGGCCTGCTGCACATTTCGCAGATCCGCCGCCTGGTCGGCGGCCGCCGGGTGGAGAACGTCGAAGACGTCCTCCAAGTGGGCCAGAAGGTGCAGGTCGAAGTGGCGGAGATCGACCCGCGCGACAAGCTTTCGCTGCACGCCGTGGTGGACGATGCCGCCGCGGCTCCAGCCCCGGGCGCCGCCTCGGCGGGTGGCTCGGTCGGCGGTTCGGGCGGCGGCGCCGGTGACAGTGCGGCTGGCGGCTCCGGGGGGGACGACCGCCGCGACCGCTCGCGGCGCCGGCGCGAGCGCCACACCCACATCCACACCGAGGACCGCGACGAAGCCTGACCCGGCCGTGGCGGACTGCGCCCAGGACGGCTTGACCGGCGGGCCTGGCGGCGTGGACGGCATCGGCGGCCTGGTCGAGGAGACCGCGCTGCCGACCGGCGCGCGGATTCTGACCCAAAGCCTGCCCGGCGCCCGGTCTTTCACGATCGGCTTTTGGATGCGGGTCGGGTCGCGCGACGAGGCGGCCGGGCAGTACGGCTCGACCCACTTCCTGGAGCACCTGCTGTTCAAGGGCACCAAGACGCGCGACGCCCAGGCCATCGCGGCCGCCTTCGACCAAGTCGGCGGGGAGTTCAACGCCGCCACCGCCAAGGAGACGACCTGCTACTACGCCCGCGTCCTGGCGGACGACGCGGCCCTGGCGATCGAAGTCCTGGGCGACATGCTGACCTCGTCGGTGCTGGACCGGCTCGACTTCGAGAACGAGCGCGGGGTGATCCTGGAGGAACTGGCGATGAACCAGGACGACCCGGCGGACGTGGCCCACGAGGCCTTCGCCGGCGCCGTCTACGGCGCTCACCCGCTGGCGCGGCCGATCGGCGGGCGACCGGAGGACATCCGGGCGGTCGGCCGCGACTCGGTCTGGGAGCACTACCGGCGGCATTACCGGCCCGAACGGCTGGTGGTGACGGCCAGCGGGCGGCTCGAGCACGGCGCGGTGGTGGCCTTGGTGGACGAGGCGCTGGACCGGGGCGGCTGGGGTTTGGCGGCGGCCGGGGCTGGGCGGCCGGCCCCGCTCAGAGCTGTCCGACCGGCGGTGCCGCTGCCGGCCGAAGGCGAAATTGTGGGCTTGGGGCGGGCGACCGAGCAGGTCCAAGTGCTGATCGGCTGCGAGGGGTTGACCGCCACGGACGAGCGCCGTCACGCCCTGGCGGTGCTCGGCGCGGTGCTCGGCGGCGGCATGTCGTCGCGGCTGTTCCAAGAGATCCGCGAGCGGCGCGGCCTGGCCTATTCG
>JAIROU010000079.1 GCA_031257375.1 Bifidobacteriaceae bacterium | reverse complement strand
GGCTCCAGGCTGGGCAGCTGTTGAAAATGGCGGCGTCGACACCGGCGTGACCGTACAAATAGACCGTGCCGGCGGACTCGGCGCCCGGCATGTCGCCGTAAGTCACCCCGGCGATCCCGCCCACCTGCCAGTAGACGCCATCCGGGGTGGGCGGGTCGACGCAGGTGATGACCCCGTCCAAGTAGCAGTCCTGGCCGGTCAGCCCGTCGCGCCCGGCTTTGGCGTGCTCGGCGGTGTAGGCCAGCACCGGGGCGTCGATGCCGAGCGCCTCGATCCGCAGGCGCCTCGGCGCGGCGGCCTGTCCGGGCGGCACCCCGCCAGCCGGGCTGGAACTGCCGGTCGTCCCGGCGCCCGCAGACGGCATCGGCGGCGTTGGCGGCGTTGGCGGCATCGGCGTGGCTGAAGCGGTGACCGCGGCGGACGGCGTGACGGCCGGTTCCCCGCCCGACCGGGCCCACAGCGCGGCCGCGCCGACCAGGGCCAACAGGCCGACGCCAGCCGCTGCCACCCGTCCGACCGGCTTGCGCCCCACGCGCCCCAGTATGGCGCCGACGCCCGCGACCGGCGCCTTCACCGCGCGCCCGGCGGCCTCTTCGGCCGGGTCGTCTTGGTCGGGCGGGTTGGCGGCCCGACCTGGGCCAACAGGATGCCGCCCATCATCAAGGCGGCCCCGGCGTAGCCGCGCAAGCCCAAGTTCTCGTGCAGGATGACCGCCCCGCCGAGCGCGCCGAAGACCGTCTCCAGCGACATGATCAGGGCGGCCGGGGTCGGCTCGGCGTCGCGCTGGGCCAAGACCTGGAGGGTGTAGGCCAGCCCGACCGAGATCAGGCCGCCGTACAGGATCGGGATGAGCGCCAGATCCAGGCCCGCGAACGGCCTCCGGTCGAACCCCAGGGCCGCGACGGCCGAGGTCAGCGCGCAGAAGGAGAACTCCGAGCAGGCGAAGCGGAGGGCCGGCAGGCGCCCGGCGTAGCGGTCGACGGCCAGGATTTGGACGGCGAAGCAGACCGCCGCGATCATCGCCAGGCCGTCGCCGCGGGCGAAGGTGAAGGCCTCGGTGATGGCCACGAAGTACAGCCCGACCAGCGTCAACGCGATCCCGCCCACGGTCAGCCAGCCGATCCGCTGGCCCATGAAGACCCCGAACACCGGCACCAGGACCAGGTAGAGCCCGGTCACGAAGGCGGCGTTCCCGGCGGTGGTGTCCGGCATGGCCGCCTGCTGGAGGCCGGCCGCCGCCGTCAGCATCGAGCCGCAGACCAGGCCCGGCCCGAGGACCGAGCGGCTGAGACGCCGCCGCCGCTCTTGGCCGATGCCGCGCCGCCGGTCCAGCCAGACGACCAGTCCGCCGATCATCGCCCCGCCCAGGGCGAAGCGTACGGCGTTGAACGTGAAGGCGCCGACGTGCTCCGCGCCGACCTTTTGGGCGGTGAAGGCCATTCCCCACAGCAGGGCGGCGACCACCAGCATCAGGTTGGCGCGAGTTCGGCGGTGATCGACGGGCAAGTTCTGAACCTTCACAAACAGATGTACGATGTAGTCCTCCCGGCGCGCGCCAGTCGGCCCGTTCCCGCGGGACGGCCTGGGCGGCCAAGGAGACCATGTCTCCGGCCCCGGCCCGCCCGGTGCGGTGACCGGCTGGCGCCGCTCGGGGACTGCGGCGCCGGGCCAGAACAGGCTACCGTGAATGCCGTCGACCCGGTTCCAACACGGCCGAGTCCGGCCAAGACGAACGCGGCGCGGCGTGGGCGGCCCCTATGCGATCGGGGGCGGGGATGCCACAATGGCTGGTGTGATCGCCCGCGTTCCCGGCCGGGGCGCCCCCGAGGTGTCCCTGGCCCAAGCCACCATCGACACCCCGATCGGCCGGCTCGGGCTGCTGGCGACCGAGAAGGGGTTGGTCCGGGTCGCCTTCGAGGGCGAGCCGCTCGAACTGGCGCTCAGCCAGGCGGCGGCCCGGCTGGGCGCCGTCGCGGTCGACCGGCCGGCGCGGCTGGATCCGGCCAAGCGCCAACTGGACCAGTATTTTGGCCGCGACCGGCGGGTCTTCGACCTGAAACTCGACTTGAGGTTGGTCCGGGGCTTCACCCTGGCGGTGGTCAAGCACCTGAACACCCTGCCCTACGGGCGGACCGTGTCTTACGGCCAGGTCGCCCAGGCGGTGGGGCGCCCCGGCGCCGCGCGGGCGGTGGGGCAAGCCTGCGGCGCCAACCCGGTGCCGGTGGTGGTGCCGTGTCACCGGATCATCCGCGCCGGAGGCTCCCTGGGCGGCTTCGGCGGCGGGCTGGACGTCAAGACCGCACTGCTGGCATTGGAAGGAGTTCTCACATGATGAGGCAACTGGGCTGGGGGATCATGGCGACCGGGGGGATCGCCGGGCAGTTCGCCCGCGATCTGGCGTTGGACGGGCACAGGCTGGCCGCGGTCGGGTCCCGCGACCCGGCCAAGGCCCGCCAGTTCGCCGACCAGTTCGGGGCCGGGCGCGCCCACGGCTCCTATGAGGACCTGGTGGCCGATCCGGACGTGGACGTGGTCTATGTGGCGACGCCGCACTCGCACCATCTCGCCGGGGCGTTGGCCGCGATCGGCGCCGGCAAGCACGTGCTGGTCGAGAAGCCGCTGACCATAAACGCCCGCGAGGCCCGGGCTTTGGCCGCGGCCGCCGCCCAGGCCGGGGTCGTCGCCATGGAGGCGATGTGGACCCGCTTCCTGCCCCACATGGCCAAGTTGCGGCAGTGGATCGCCGACGGACGTCTGGGCGACCTCGAGGGCTTGGTGGTGGACCACACCCAGGCCCTGCCGGAGGATCCCCGCCACCGCATCAACGACCCGGCACTGGGCGGGGGAGCCCTGCTCGACCTGGGGGTTTACCCGATCTCCTTCGCCTACGACCTGTTCGGGCCGCCCGCCCGCGTCGAGGTCAAATCGGCCAGCCTGGGTCCGGCCGGCACCGACCGGTCGGTGGCCGGCGAGCTCACCTACCCGGGCGGCGCGCGGGCGCTGTGGGTGACGGCATCGGACACCCGCGGGCCGAACGTCGCCACCGTGCTCGGCTCGCGCGCCCAGGCCAACCTCGCCAGCGTCTGGTACACCGCCACCGAACTGCGCCTGGTCTCCACGGACGGCCGCGAGTTGGAGGCCTTCGACGGCGCCGTGCCCGGCCGCGGCATGCAATTCCAGGCCCGCGAGGTCGAGCGCCTGGTCGCCGGCGGCCTTTTGACCAGCGAAATCATGCCGCTGGCCGAATCGATCGAGATCATGGCGACAATGGACCAGATCCGCGCCGAGATCGGGGTGGTCTACCCGGCCGACGCCGCCTGACCGCTTCACCCCGCCGAGCCTCAGGTGGTGGGACGCCGGCGGGCGGCAACTAAGAGTGTCAGACGGCCGAAGTAAGCTTGGGCTCATGGCTACCCCGATCAAACCGTCCGAGATCGAGCAGACCGTCGCCCTGGTCGAGGACTTGTCCAGGTCTTACCAGACCCGCGTGGTCGGCCAGACCGGGTTGTGGTGGTCCCTGCTGGCCGGGCTGCTGGCGGGCGGGCACGTCCTGCTCGAATCAGTCCCCGGGCTGGCCAAGACGACGGCCGCGCGGACCCTGGCCCAGCTCTGCGGCGGGTCCTTCTCTCGAGTTCAGTGCACGCCAGATTTGCTGGCCTCAGACATCATCGGCACACAGGTATTCGATTCAAGCCGGTCCGCGTTTTACACCGAGATCGGCCCCATCAACGCCAACTTCGTCCTCGTCGACGAGGTCAACCGGGCCAACACGAAGACGCAGTCGGCCATGCTGGAGGCGATGCAGGAGCGCCAGGTCACGCTGGCCGGGCAGGTCCACCGGCTGCCGGAGCCGTTCATCGTCTTCGCCACCCAGAACCCGATCGAGCAGGAGGGCACCTACGAGCTGCCGGAGGCCCAACTCGACCGGTTCATGCTCAAAGAGGTCCTGACCTACCCGTCGCAGGCGGACGAGTTGGCGATCATGGACCAGGCCGACCGGGAGGCGTCCGCCCTGGCGGCGGTGGCCGACCCGGACCAGATCGTGGCGCTGCAGGCGCTGACCCGGCGAGTCCACATCGACCGCTCGGTCAAGAACTACATCGTCCGGCTGGTCGCCGCCACGCGCGAGGCGAAGATCGTCACGCCCTTGGGGCGGTACATCGAATACGGCGCCTCGCCGCGCGCGTCGCTGGCCTTCCAAGCCGCCGGGCGGGCCATCGCCCTGCTGTCGGGGCGCGACCACGTGGTCCCCGAGGACGTCAAATACCTCCGCTACCAGGTCTTGCGGCACCGCCTGATCCTGACCTACGAGGCGGTGGCCGACTCGGTCAGGCCGGAGGCCGTCATCGACGCCGTCTTCGCCGCCACCCCGGCGCCATGACCGGGCGGGCGGGCCGGCTGGAGGCGATCGGGGCGCTTCTGGAACTGCATTCGCACAGGCGGGCGCGCTCCGTCTTGGACGGCGACTACACGTCGGTTTTCCGCGGGCGCGGCACCGAGTTCGAGGACCTGCGCGAATACGTGCCCGGCGACTCGGTCTCGGACATCGACTGGAAGGCGACCGCCCGGTCCGGCAAGCCGCTGGTCCGCCGCTACCTGCCCGAGCACAAAAACCACCTGCTGCTGCTGGTCTCGACCGGCCGGTCGATGACGGCGGTGGCCCCGGACGGGACCTCCAAGCTGGAGTTGGCCCTGGACGTGGCCGGGGTCTTCGCGCAGTTGGCCGTCCGGCACCGGGACGTGGTCGGGGCCGTTTTCGGCGATGCCGGCGGCCTCGGAGCGATCGGGCCGAAGGGGTCGCGCGCCCACGTCGAGCACGTCCTGCGCCGCCTGGCCGATTCGAGCGCCGACCCGGACGGACCCGAGTCGGACCTGCCGGCGGTGCTGGATCTGGCCGTGCGCTCGCGGCTGCCGCACGGCATCGTCGTCTTGATAACCGATGACGCCGAGCTGGGGCCCGCCGGCGAGCGCTCGCTGGCGGTGCTGCACGCCCGGCACCAGATCATGGTGGTGCGGATCGCGGACATGAGCCTGGCCGACCGGTCGGCGCTGGACCCGTTCGACGTCGAGACCGGGCTGGCGGTGCCGGACGAGGTCCGCCTGAACCGCCGGCTGCGCCTCGAGGCGGCCACCGTGACCTCGGCCAGGGCGCGGGCGATCGAGCGGGCGCTGGCCGCGCGGGGGATCGCGCACGGGCGCGTGACCAGCCAGGACAGTCTGGTCGAGACCCTCATCGACGTGCTCGAGAGGCACCGGCATGCCGGGCGTTGACGACACCGTCGACCCGCTGCCGCCGGAGCCGTTCTCAGGCTGGTGGCTGGCGGGCGGCATCGTGCTGGCGGTGGTGGCGGCGCTGCTGGTGGCCTGGCCCTGGATTTCGCGCTGGCTGCGGTCGCGCCGCCCGGCCGGGCCGCCCGAGCCGGCGCCTCCGGCCGAGCCGGTCGCGGACGGGGCCGGGGCGGCGCGGG
>JAIROU010000029.1 GCA_031257375.1 Bifidobacteriaceae bacterium | reverse complement strand
CCGCCGCCGACCCCCGTCCCCCGGCCGCCGCCGACCCCCGTCCCCCGGCGGCGGAGCCGGTCCCCACGGCCGCGGCGCCAGTCTCCCCGGCGGCGGCGCCAGTCCTCACGGCGGCCGAGGCGCCGCCAGCTCCCACGACCGGGCCGACCGGTGCAACCGGTGCAACCGGTCGAACCGGTCCAACCGCCTCTGCCTCCCCCTCCCGCCGGCGGCGGCGCGCCCTGGCGTTGGCGGTGGCCCTGCTAGCCCTGACGGCGTTGGCCTCCCTGGCGCTCGGGTCGAAGGCGATCCCCCTGGCCGACCTGGTCGCGGCGATGACCGGCCGGTCGGACGACCCGGCGGTCATCAGCCTGGTGCTGGGGCTGAGGCTGCCGCGGACCGTCGCCGGGCTGGTGGCCGGGGCCGCCCTGGGCCTGTCCGGGGCCGTGGTCCAGGCCCTGACCCGCAACCCGCTGGCCGATCCGGGCATCCTCGGCGTCAACGCCGGGGCGGCCTGCGCGGTCGCCCTGGCGGTGGGGCTGGCGGGGATCGACCAGCCGGGCCTGTACGGGTTTTTCGCCCTGGCCGGGGCGCTGGTGATCGCGCTGGTGGTGTGCGCGCTGGGGCTGAGCGACCCGCTCCGGCTGATCTTGACCGGCATGGCGCTGGGCGCCGTGCTGGCCGGCTTGACCGGCGCCATCCGGCTGACCGACCGGCAGGCCTTCAACGCCATGATGGCCTGGGAGATCGGCTCGCTGACGGACAAGTCTTGGGACGTCATCGTGCCCCTGGCGCCCTTCGCGCTGGTCGGCGCGGTCCTGGCGCTGGGTTTGGGCCCGCGGCTCGACGCCCTCGCCCTGGGTCAGGAAACCGCCGCCGGGCTGGGCGTCAACCTGCCCCTGACCAGGGCGTTGGCGCTGGCCGCGGTGAGTTTGCTGGCGGGCGGGGCGACCGCCCTGGTCGGCCCGATCGGCTTCGTCGGGCTGGCGGTGCCGCACCTGGCGCGGCGGCTGGTCGGCGCCTCGCAGCCGTGGGTGCTGGGACTGTCGGCGCTGTTCGGGCCGTCGCTGGTGCTGGCGGCGGACGTGGTCGGGCGGCTGGCGGCCCCGCCGGCCGAGATCCGAGCCGCGATCGTGACCGCCTTCATCGGCGCGCCGCTGCTCATCCACCTGGCGCTGCGCCCCCGGCTGGTGACGCTGTGAGCCGCCGCGCCTGGATCGGCGCCGGCCTGGCCGCGGCGGCGGTCGCGCTCGGTGTGGCGGCGCTCGGTTGGGGCGACTTTCCGGTCGCTTTGTCCGAGTTGTTCAAGAAGTCCGATGACGCCGACTTCGCCCGCACCGTGGTGTTGACCTGGCGGGCGCCCAGGATCGCGGGAGCCCTGGCCTTCGGGGCGGCATTGGGGATCGCCGGGATGGTCTTCCAGACCATCACCGCCAACCCGCTCGGCTCGCCGGACATAGTCGGCTTCGCCACCGGCTCTTACACCGGCGTGCTGGTGGCGACCTTCTACCTGGGCGGCGGCGGCGCGGCCCTGGTCGGCGGCGCCCTGGGCGGGGGGCTGGCGACGGCGGCGGTGGTCTACGGGCTGACCCACCGCTACGGGGCGCAGGCCTTCCGGCTGATCGTGGTGGGGCTCGGGGTGACCGCCATGCTGCACGCCGTCAACCTGTGGCTGCTGACCAAACTCAATCAGGAGGTGGCGGTGGCCGCCTCGATCTGGGCCGGCGGCTCGCTCAGCCTGATCGGCTGGCCGAAACTGGCCTGGGGGCTGCCGCTGCTGGCCGTCCTGGGGGGCCTGGCGCCGGTGCTGCTGCCGTGGTTGCGCCAGCTTGAGTTGGGCGATGACGCCGCCGCCGCCCACGGCGTCCGCCCGGCCCGCGCCCGGCTGGCAGCCGTCGCGCTGGGCGTCGGTTTGGTCGCCACCGTGACCGCCTGCGCCGGGCCGATCGCCTTCATCGCCCTGGCCGCGCCGCAGGTGGCCGCGCGCTTGGCGAAGGGGCCGGGGCTGCCGCTGGGGGCCTCGGCCGCGACCGGGGCGGGACTGCTGCTGACCTCGGACCTACTGGCCCAATTCATCGCCCCGCAGCCGCTGCCGCTGGGCGTGGTGACCGTCTGCCTGGGAGGGATCTATCTGATGGGACTGCTGTTTCGGGAGACGAGGCGGGGCGCATGAGCACGGGCGGGCGGGCGAGCGGCGCGAGCAGCGCGAGCAGCGCGGACGGCGCGGGCGGACCACGCCTGCGGACCGCCGACCTGGCGCTCGGATACCGCCACGTCCGAGTGGTCGACCAGGTCAACCTGGACCTGCCGGACGGGTCCTTCACCGTCATCGTCGGCCCCAACGCCTGCGGCAAGTCGACGCTCCTGCGCGGTCTGGCCCGGCTGCTCGCGCCGCAGGCCGGGAGTGTGCTGCTGGACGGCAAGGAGATCGCCCGCCAGCCGACCAAGGCCGTCGCCCGGCGGATCGGCCTGCTGCCGCAGACCGCCCAGGCGCCGGCCGGGCTGAGCGTCTGGGACCTGGTCTCGAGGGGGCGTTTCCCGCATCGGGGCCTGCTTCGGCGCGACTCGGCCGCCGACCGCGCCGCCGTCGCCCGGGCGATGGACCGGGCCGGGGTGGCCGACCTGGCCGAGCATCAAGTTCTGGAGCTCTCCGGCGGCCAGCGCCAGCGCGTCTGGCTGGCCATGGTCTTGGCCCAGGAGACCGACATCCTGCTCCTGGACGAGCCGACCACCTTCCTCGACATAGCCCACCAGGTCGAACTGCTGCGCCTGTTGGAGCATCTCAACGCCCAGGGGACCACCATCCTGGCGGTCCTGCACGATCTCAACCAGGCCGCCCGCCACGCCGACCACCTGATCGCCATGCGGGACGGCCGCATAGTCGCCACCGGCCCACCCTCCCAGATCGTCACCGCCGCCCTGGTCAAGGACGTCTTCGGCCTGGACTGCCTGGTCGCCGCCGACCCGGTGACCGCCCGCCCCTGGATCATCCCCAAATAACCCCAGTAAACCTGGGGACGGTCCTTTCGTCTCAAACTTGGGGACACACCTTGCCCCATGACGAAGGGTCTGTTCTGAAGACCGACCCCGGCCGCGCGGCGCCCACGCCGGGTTGAGCGTCAGACATCATGCCGGTCGGCCATGTCGGGGGTCTTTGGCGGCGCAGCGGCGGCCGCAGGCTGCCCGGCGATAGGCGCGGGCTGCGCGGCGGTGGCCGCAGGCTGCGCGGCCGCTCCGCCTGGCGGCTTGTCGGATGACGTGGCTGCTCAGGCGCTCCTTCGCGCTCGCGGCCCGGCGACAAGACGGTGGCGCCAAGCGCCCGGCCGCGAGCGACGCCCGCCGCCCGCCGCCAAGCACCGCCCAACCCCGGCCCCAACCCCGACCACGCCCGCCGAGCCCGGCCGCACGGCAACCCAACCCGCCAAGCCGGCCCGACACCGGGTCGGCAACAAGCCGCCCAACCCATCCGCCCCCGGGTCTCGGCCGCCCTTCTACCGCGCCGGGCCGACGGCATCGCGAATTGCAGGTTTGACGCCGATCTGCCCCGCCCCGGACCCGGCTCCCGGGGCAGATCGGTCACAAACCCGCAATCCGGCGCCGGGCGAAGGGGCCGGCGGGCTTGGGGAGGGCCGCCGCGCCGCGAACTGCGGGGTCGACGCCGATCTGCCCCGCCCCGGACCCGGCTCCCGGGGCAGATCGGTCACAAACCCGCGGTTCGGCCACAGGCGAGGGCCAGCCCGCCAATCCAATCTGTCAACCCGGTCCTCAGCTCCACGCCGGGGCGGCGGCAAGCCAACCAACCCACCTGCCACCCCAAGGACTGTCCCCCGGTTTGAGACGAAAGGACCGTCCCCGGGTTTAGAGGCGAATTGGTCTGGCGGGCTTGGGGGAGCGCTCGGCCCGCAGGTAGCGGTCGCGGCCGGCCAGGTCGCGGCCGGTTTGGGGGGCGGCGAACAAGCCCTGGGCCAGGGCGGCGCGGCGCAGGGCGGCGGCTTGGG
>JAIROU010000149.1 GCA_031257375.1 Bifidobacteriaceae bacterium | reverse complement strand
GCGCCCGGCGGTCCCAGGAGGCTTCCGTCACGATGCCGTTCGCGGAGTTCTTCGGTGTGGCCCGCCAGGCGGCCGCGGCCAGGGAGGCTGCCTGGGCGGCGGCCGTCGAGCCGATCTGGACGCGGCATCAAAGCCGCCTCTCGGAGTGCATGACGGCGGCTGGCTTCGAGTATCAGCCGGTCGACCCGCCGAAGCCCGGCGTGGTTGACCTTCCGACGGGCACAGATGTGGCGGTGCCCTGGTTGCCCGAAACCCGCGACCAGGTCCAACTCCACGGCTACGGTCTGATGGATCCGCCCAGCGCGCAACCCGATCCGACCGGCCAAGAGGAGAGGCAGAACCTGGAGTATGTCGAGTCCCTGAGCGCCCAGGGCCGAGCTGAATACGAGGAAGCGCTGACCGGCCACACCGGTGATCTGGAGTCATACGGCCAGGCCGGGGGCTGCGTGGCCGAGGCGGCCGCCCAGACCGACTACCTGGCCCGGTACACCCAGATCCAGTTCGACCTGGAGACCGCCTACGTGGCGGCCCATCGCGCCGAATTGGACAAGATGGTCGCCACTTGGCAAGACCGCCAAGGCTGAGCTAGCCGGCGGGGCCAGGCCGCGGGCGGGCTCAGCGCTCCCAGGCCTGGCGCTGCATGATGTCCTTGACCTCGCCGACCAGTTCCTCCAGCACGTCCTCCATGAAGACCACCCCGCCGGGCACGGCCACCAGGTGCGAGCCGGTCAGCCGCATGGTCGCCAGCACGTCCTCGACCTCGTCCCCGGCCTCGGCCCGGACCAGCGGCCGGATGCGCCCGGACGGCACCGGCTCGGCCCGGCGGTCCAGGCCGGTCAGGTCCAACACGTCCTGAATGTGCAGGTAACCGGCCAGGGCGCCATCACCCTGGACCACCGGGAAGCGCGAAAAGCCGGTCCGGGCAACCCGGCTCTCCAACTCGCCCGGCGTCACCCGCTCGTCAACCGTCACCAGGTCGCCCAACGGGACCATCACGTCGCTGGCCGTCTTGGTCGAAAACTCCAACGACCCCGAAATCAGCCCGGCGGCATCGGGCAAAACCCCCACCTCGGTCGAGTGGTGGACGATGGCCGCCAACTCGACGGCCGTGAAAGCCGAGGCCACCTCCGCCTTCGGGGTCACCCGCAAGGCCCGCAGGGCCAGCCAGGCGATCCCCCGCAAGGCGGCCGTGACGGGGGTCAACGCCCAGGCCAGGACCACCAAGACGGGCGTCATGACGAGCGCCGCCCGCTCCGGCGCGGCCAGGGAGAGGTTCTTCGGCAGCATCTCGCCCAAGACCACGTGCAGGTAGACCACCGCGATCAGGGCCAGGGCGGCGGCGATGGCGTGGGCCGTCGCGGCGGGCAGGCCGAGGCGGTGGATCGGCCCGGTCAAGGCGTGCGCCAGGGCGCCCTCGGCCACCGCGCCGAGCGAGGTCGAGGCCACCGTCACGCCCAGTTGCAGCGTCGCCAGCATCGACGGCATGTGCTCCAAGGCGTAGATGACCAGCCGGGCGGGCGCCGAGCCGGCGGCGGCCCGGGGCTCGACCTGCGATCGCCGGACCGACATGATCGCGAACTCGGCGCCGACGAAGAAGGCGTTGGCCGCCAACAGCCCCAACGCCGCCAGCCACATCACGGCCGCGCCCCCCAAATCCGCAGCGCCACCACGCGCCGCCCGTCCATGGTCTCGACCCTGAGGGTGGCGCCGTCGACCTCGACGCTGTCGCCGGGGCTCGGCAGCCGCCCCAGCCGCGCCATCACCAGCCCGCCCAGCGTCTCGTAAGCGGGGTCCTCTGGGAGCACGATGCCGCTCATTTGGGCGAGCTCGTCGGGTCGCAGTTGGGCGGACAGGCGCCAGGAGCCGTCCGCCATGCGGCGGGGCGCGGGGCGCGAGCGGTCGTGCTCGTCGCGGACGTCGCCGACGATCTCCTCGACCACGTCCTCGAGGGTGATGACCCCGCTGGTGCCGCCGTACTCGTCGACCACCACCGCCATCTGGGCGCCGGCCTCGCGCAGTTGGATCAGGACCGGGCCGAGTTGGGCCGTCTCCGGGACTTCGACGATCGGCGTCATCAGCGCCGTGACGCCGACTCTGGGGCGGCGGCCGTGCGGCACCGCGATGGCCTTGCGCAGCGCCACCACCCCGATGATGTTGTCCCGCGAGCCGTCCGTGACCGGCAGCCGGGAGTGGCCGGTCGCCCGCACCAGGTCGATCACGTCCTCGGCGGTGGCGCTCCGGGGCACCACCGCCAACTGCGTGCGGTCGGTCATGGCGTCTACCGCCCTCAGCTCGGTCAGGGCCAGGGTGCGGGTCAGGCGGTCGGCCAGGTCCTCGTCCAGCACGCCCTGGGCGGCCGAGCGGCGGACCACCGAATCGAGCTCTTCGGCCGAGCGGGCGGCCGAGACCTCCTCGACCGGGGTCACGCCGAGGGCTTTCAGCAGCCCGGTCGCGGAGCTGTGCAGCAGCCAGATGACCGGCCGCATGACCTTGGTGAAGCCGAGCAGGAAGGGCACCACCAGCCGGGCCACCCCGAGCGGCTGGGCCATCGCCAGGTTCTTCGGGATCAGCTCTCCGAACAGCATCGACATGGTGTTGACGAAGACCGCCGCGGCGACGGCGGCGAGGGCCGCGCCGGCCGCCTCGGCCAGGGCCGGGGCGCGGCCCAGCCACAGCCCGAGCAGCCGGGCGGCGGCCGGTTGGGCGGTGTACCCCAGCAGGATCGTGGTCAAGGTGATCCCGACCTGCGAGGCGGACAGGTACAAGGAGGTCGAGGCCAGCGCCCTTCTCAGCGATCCGAGGCGCTCGGG
This sequence comes from Bifidobacteriaceae bacterium, assembly GCA_031257375.1. Classification (GTDB taxonomy): domain Bacteria; phylum Actinomycetota; class Actinomycetes; order Actinomycetales; family WQXJ01; genus JAIRTF01. Next base: position 14,630 of record JAIROU010000149.1, on the reverse strand, counting down.
CTTGGGCGCGGCGTCGAGGACCGCCGAGTCGACGGCCACGAGCGCGAACTCGGCGGCCACGAAGACGGCCGTGCCGAGGGTCAGCGCGACGCCCAGCGCGATCATGGCGAGGTCGAATACCATTTGCCTCTACGTTAGTCCGTTTGCGAACCTGGGTCCGTCCCGGCAAACGGAGGTCGGCCGCGGGCGGGCGTGGAAGACTGGGTCTATGAGCGCACCGCTGATCATGATTGTCGAAGACGAGCCGACCATCGCCAGCGCGGTCGCGCGGCGGCTGACGGCCGAGGGCTACCGGGCGCACGCCGTCGGGGACGGCTTGGCGGCGGTCAGCGCCGCCGCCGCCTTGCAGCCCGATCTGATCCTGTTGGACGTGATGCTGCCGGGGATCGACGGCCTGGAGGTCTGCCGCCGGGTCCAGGCCGAGCGGCCGGTGCCGGTGCTGATGCTGACCGCCCGCGACGACGAGACCGACAAGCTGATCGGCCTGGGCGTCGGCGCCGACGACTACATGACCAAGCCGTTTTCCATGCGCGAATTGGTCGCCCGCGTCAAAGCCCTGCTGAGGAGGGTCGAGCGGGCCAAGCAACTGGACGCGCCGGAGGTCGACCACCGCCCCATCCGGGCCGGCGACCTGGTCATCGACCGGGCGTCGAGGCGGGTCACCAGGGCCGGCGAGGAAGTCCATCTGACCCCGACCGAGTTCGATTTGCTGGTCTTCCTGGCCGAGTCGCCCCGCACCGTGCTGACCCGCGAGAAACTGCTGGAACACGTCTGGGACTGGGTCGACGCCTCCGGCACCCGGACCGTCGACTCGCACATCAAGGCGGTCCGCCGCAAACTCGGCGCCGACCTGATCCGAACCGTCCACGGAGTGGGCTACGCCTTCGAGCCGAATGAGGAAGCCCAAGCCGATGGCTAGACGGTCGCTGCCGAACGTGGCCCGGCCGCTCGACCCCCTCAGTTCGATCAAGATCAAGATCGGCCTGCTGGTGACCGGGGCGGTGGTGGCGGCGGTCGGGATGACCTGGATCGGCCTGCACAACGGCATGGGGCCGACCCGCACGCTCCCCCTGGCGGTGGTGACCGGACTGGTGGTGACCCAGATTCTGGCCCACGGCATGACCAGCCCGCTGCGCGAGATGACCGAGGCCGCCCGGGCCATGGCCAAGGGCGACTATTCGACCAAGGTCTCGATCTCCTCGCGCGACGAGGTCGGGGAACTGGCCCGCGCCTTCACCTTGATGGCCAAAGATCTGGCCCAGGCGGACGCGCTGCGCCGGGAGATGATCGCCAACGTCTCCCACGAGTTGCGCACCCCGGTGGCGGCGCTCCAGGCCGAGCTGGAAAACATGGTCGACGGCGTGACCGAGCCCGACTCTAAGACCCTTGACCTGCTGCTCACCCAGACCCGGCGCCTGTCCCGCCTGGTCACCGACATCCTCGACCTGTCACGCCTGGACGCGGACGTGGTCGAGCTGCGCCCGGAGGAGGTCGACGCGGAGGGTTTTTTGGACGATGCCGTCGCCGCCGCCCGCTTGGTCGCCTCCTCGACGGGCAAGCAGTTGGCGTTCGTGGTCGACGTCTCACCGCGCACGCTCGAGATGACGGTCGATGTCGAGCGCTTCCACCAGGTGGCCGCCAACCTGCTGTCGAACGCCATCCGCCACTCCCCCGACGGCGGCATCATCACGATCACGGCCGCCGCCGCCGGCAAATGGATTCAGATCGACTTCCAGGACCAAGGGCCGGGGATCGCCCCGGAGGACCGGGAGCGCATCTTCGAGCGCTTCGAACGCGGCAAAATGGCCCGCTCGCCGGAGTCGGCCCCGACCGGCGGCACCGGCCTCGGCTTGGCCATCGCCCGCTGGGCGGTCCGCCTGCACGCCGGCTCCCTGGTCGTGGCCGAGTCCGAGGCCGGGGCCGACTTCCGGGTCCGCATCCCCCGGTCCCCCGTCGGCCGCGGCTCGGACCGCCCCGAGAAAAGCCCCCGCCCAATAGCCCGCTGAATCAACCGCCTCCACCCACCCCCCGCCCCACCCCCGCACCCGCCGCCGCACCTGGCGCCTGGCGCCAGGTGCGCGCCAGGTGCGGCGCGTTCGGTTTCGAGAGCCTCGAGCGTCGCGGGGCTGATCTGGGGCCCGGGCGCGTCGCGCGAGTTCAGGGCACCGAGGCTCTAGAGTCATGTGCCTGTGGGGAAGCGATCTCGGGCCGGCGGCGGCCTCGGCGCGGCGGCGCTGGCAGTGATCGCGGCCGTGGTCGTGGCGCTGATCGCGTTTGGCGACGGCGGCAACGGCGATCGGGCGAGCTGGCCGGGCGGGGGCTGGAACCGGGCGGACGGCGGGACGGCATCGGCGGCATCGGCGGACCGGTTGGCGGGCGGCGCCCAACTGGCCGCTGACGAAGCCGCCTTGGCGGCCGCCCTGGCCTGGCTCGACGCCCTGCCGGCGCCCGCCGACCCGGGCGCCGCCCCCAGCTACGAGCGCGAGGCCTTCCTGCCCGGCGGCTGGGCGGACCTGGACCGCGACGGCTGCCACACCCGCAACGAGATTCTCCAACGCGACCTGGCCGACGTGGCCTTTCTGGCCGAGGACCCCGGCTGCAAGGTCGCCAGCGGGCGGCTGACCGACCCGTACACGGGGGCGGTGATCGATTTCGAGCGGGCCGAGTCGACCACGACGGTCCAGGTCGACCACATCGTGCCGCTGGCCCAGGCCTGGCGGGCGGGCGCCTGGCGATGGACCAAGGATCAGCGCCAGGCCTTCGCCAACGACCCGGCCGAGCTGCTGGCCGTGGACGGGGCGGCCAATCAGGCCAAGGGCGACCAAGGCCCGTCCGAATGGCTGCCGGAGCTGAACCAGTGCGGCTACGCGGCGGCCTACGCCAATCTGGCCGGGCGCTACGAACTGGCCATCCCGGCGGCGGACGCCGACGCGCTGCGCCGGGTGCTGACCGCCTGCGCCGACTGAACCCGGGCCGCGGGCGCCGGTTCCGGGCGAGGGGTCTGGGCGGCGGGTCTGGGCGGGCTGTCGGAGGCTTCGCGTAGGCTTGGGGGCGTGATCGAAGTGTCGCATTTGACCAAGCGGTTCGGATCGTTGGCGGCGGTGGAGGATCTCAGCTTCCGGGTCGAGCCCGGCCGGGTGACCGGCTTTCTGGGGCCGAACGGGGCCGGCAAGACCACCACCTTGCGCTTGGCGCTGGCCCTGATCAGACCCACCGCCGGGACGGTGACCTTCGACGGGCGGCCATACGCCGCCATCCCCAAGCCGGCCAAGCAGATCGGCGCCGCGCTCGAGGCGGCCTCGTTCCACCCCGGCCGGACCGCGCTGGGGCACCTCAGGATGTTGGCGCCGGAGGTCGGGGTGAGCGACAAGCGCTGCCGCGAGGTGCTGGAGTTGGTCGGGCTGAGCCAGGACGCCAAGCGCCGGGTGGGGCAGTTCTCGATGGGCATGCGCGGGCGACTGGGGGTAGCGGTGGCCCTGCTCGGCGATCCAGGCGTGCTGTTGCTGGACGAGCCGACCAACGGCCTGGACCCGGAGGGGATCTCCTGGATGCGGTCGCTGCTCAGGGCGATGGCCGGTCAGGGCCGGACGATTCTGATCTCGTCCCACCTGCTGGGGGAGGTCGAGAACACGGTGCACGATGTCGTCATCATCGCCAAGGGGCGCATGGTCCACCACTCGTCGCTGGCCGAGTTGCGCGCCCTCGCCCAGCCCAAGACCCTGGTGGCGGCGGCCGACCCGGCCGCCCTGACCGCGCTGGTCCGCTCGCGCGGGTGGCAGGCCACGCCGTTGGGCGTTCCGGACGGCGCCGACCCGGCGCATCCGCCGCCGGGGTGGGTGGTGGCGGGGCCGCCGGCCCAGGAGATCGGCCACGCCGCCTTCGCCGCCAACCTCGAGCTGACCCAGTTGGCCAGCCAACGAGCCGGCCTGGAACAGGTCTTCTTCCAACTCACCCAAGGGGGCGGTCTGAAATGATGGCGGCCCTGAAGTCCGAGTACCGCAAGCTCTTCTCCACCCGCATGTGGTGGGTGATCATGATCTGCGCGGCCGTTTACATGGCCTTCATCGGCGCGCTCATGTCCTTGTCGTTTCAATTCATGGTCAATGAGCTGGACCAAGCCTTGGGCGCCATGCCAGACGACCAGCTATACGACGACACGGGGTTCATCCCCCGGGGCGCCGAACTGGCCCGGACCGTCTACTCGACCGCCGGGAGCTTCGCCTACGTCTTCCCGCTGCTGATCGGCGCGCTGGCCATCACCCAGGAGTACCGCCACAAGACCATCACCCAGACCTTCCTGGCCGAGCCGCGCCGCCAGGTGGTGCTGGGGTCGAAGCTGGTGGCGGCCCTGCCGATGGGCCTGGCTTACGGCGCCGCCTGCCTGGCCGCCACCGCCTTGCCGGCCGTCATCGTGATCAGCCTGCTGGGCGGCGATCCCGGCCTGGGAGAGCTCGAGACCTGGGCTTTCTTTGGCCGCGCCCTGCTCGACTTCGCCTTGTGGGCCAGCGTCGGGGTGGGCCTCGGCTCGCTCGTCACCAACCAGGTCGCCCTGATCGTGGTGGTCCTGGCGGACACCCAGTTCGTCGAGCCGCTCCTGCGCATGGGCGGCCAGATGATGGGCCAAGACTGGGGTTGGACCAAGTTCCTGCCCGGCGCGGCCGGCGACTCCATCCAGGGGTTCAGCTTCTACACCATGATGGGCGGCCAAGTCGAGCTGCTCGGCTGGGGCTGGGGCGCGCTGGTCCTGGCCGGTTGGGCGGCCCTGTTCGCCGGGGCCGGCTACCTTTTCCGCTTCCGAGGCGACGTCTCATAGGGTCCGATGCCGCCGCCCCTGTCCGCACGGGCGCCGGGTCGGCCAAGTCGCGGCCCGCGCCCGCTTCACACGGCCTGGCCTTGGCGCCCACTGCGCCCGCGCCTCTCCTGGCACCTGCGCTCCCGCCCCCGACCCAGATCCGCAGTCATGAGACGCAGATCACAGCGGAGCTGCGAATTTGTGTTTCTTTTACCTTAATCGTCAAGAATTGGTCTTCTATCAGCCAGCGTTGACCCCGTTTGACGTTCGGGCCAGGGGCGGTTGGAGGGAGCTTGACCGCTTCCGGACCACCCTAATAGGACTTAAGTCATTCTCGCAGGTCAGACTTGGGGTTTTCGGCACCTGAGGCGGCCCGGCGGGGTTAGGATCGAGGGGTGTCGCGGACGATGGATGAGGGCTCGGCGCGGCCTTCGGCCACCCGCCGAGGGCCTATTACCCTCTCTTTACCCGCATCGCCCGCGTTAGCCGCCTCGGCCGTGTTGCCATCCTTAATCTGGGAAAGGTTGTTCCACCTGTGACCACTGAAGCTGCCACGCCCAGCCAACGAACCTTCGGAGCCAACGCCTGGCTGGTTGACGACCTCTACGAGCGGTTCTTGGAAGACAAGGAGTCGGTCGACCGGGCCTGGTGGGACTTCTTCGAGGACTACCGCCCCTCCAGCCGGCGCCTCCAGGAGCACGTCGGCGCCGCCGCCCCGGCCGCAACACCCGAAGCCGCGCCCTCGCCCGCGCCCCCGGAGGGCGCTCCCCCAAGCGCCCCGCCCACAACCGCCGCCATCACACCCCCGACCGCCACCACCACCAGCGCCACCACCAGCGCCACCACCAGCGCCGCGCCCAGCGCCGCGCCCAGCACGCCAACGACCGCGCCAACCACTGCCCCAACCACCGCACCAACCACCGCACCAACCACCGCACCACCCGGCGCACCACCCGGCGCCCCAGCCACCGCCCCCCCCGGCGCCTCGCACCGGGACGCCCAGGGCCAGGCGGCGGGTGTCCCGGCTCCTGCCACCGCCGAGCCGCTGACCCCGCCCGCGCTCACCCGCCGCGGCCCGATCCCCATCGCCCGGCCCGAGCCGATCCGGCCAGACGACATGCCCCACCGCCCCCGGCCCGTCGACCTGGCCCGCGACCAGGCCCCGGCGGCCGCCGCCGAACCGGCCATCGCCCGCTACACCCGGGCCGAGCCCAGCGCGCTGACCGAGCCCGGCCAAGCCCCAGGCGAAGACCAGGTCCAGATCCTCAAGGGCGCGCCCATGCGCACGGCCGTCAACATGGAGTCCTCGCTGGGCGTGCCGACGGCGACCTCGATCCGCCAAGTCCCGGCCAAGGTGATGATCGAGAACCGGGGCATGATCAACAACCAACTGGCCCGCTCGCGCGGCGGCCGGATCTCCTTCACGCACCTGATCGCCTTCGCCATGGCCGAGGCGCTCAGGGAGATGCCAGAGATGAACGCCGCCTACAGCCACGAGGACGGCAAACCGGCCGTGGTCCACCACGCCCACGTCAACCTGGGCCTGGCGATCGACCTGAAGAAGGAAAACGGAACCAGGCAACTGCTGGTCCCGGCCATCAAGCGGGCCGACGCGCTGACCTTCGCCGAGCTCTGGGCGGCCTACGAGGATCTGGTCAGGCGCGCCCGCGCCGGCAAGCTGACCGTGGACGACCTGACCGGCGTGACGTGCTCGCTGACGAACCCAGGCGGCATCGGGACCTCCGCCTCGGTGCCCCGTCTGATGCCGGGCCAAAGCGTGATAGTCGGCGTGGGCGCGATGGAGTACCCGGCCGAGTTCCAGGGCACCGCCCAGGCCAACCTGACCAACTGGGGCATCTCCAAACTGCTGACCCTGACCTCGACCTACGACCACCGCGTCGTCCAAGGCGCCCAATCGGGCGAGTTCCTGCGCCTGATGCACCGCAAACTGCTGGGCGAGGACGGCTTCTACGACCGGATCTTCGCCTCCTTGCGGATACCTTACGAGCCGATCCGCTGGGAGCAGGACGCGCAGGTGCCGCTGGACCAGCGGACCTCGGCGGTGACGCGCCTGATCCACGGCTACCGCGTGCGCGGGCACCTGGCGGCCGACATCGACCCCCTGGCCTACCGCCAGCGCGGGCACGAGGACCTGCTGCTGAGTTCGTACGGGCTGACGATCTGGGACATGGAGCGGGTCTTCACGGTGGGCGGGTTCGGCGGCCGGGAGACCATGAGGCTGACCGACATCATCCAATTGGCGCGCGACACCTACTGCGGGCGCGTCGGGGTGGAGTACATGCACATCGAGGACCCGGCTCAGCGCGCCTGGCTGCAAGAACGGCTCGAGCGCCCGGCCGAGCCGCTGGGCCGCGAGGTCCAACTGCGCGCGCTCGGCAAGCTGAACGAGGCCGAGGCGTTGGAGACCTTCTTGCAGACCAAGTACGTCGGCGCCAAGCGCTTCTCGCTCGAGGGCTCGGAGGTGGTGGTGCCGGTGCTGGACGCGATGATCTCGCGCTACGCCGACCAGGGCACCAGCGAGGTCGTCATCGGGATGGCCCACCGCGGCCGCCTCAACGTGCTGACCAATGTGGCCGGGAAGTCCTACGGCCAGGTCTTCTCCGAGTTCGAGGACAACCCCGACGCCCGCGACACCTACCAGGGCTCCGGCGACGTCAAATACCACCTCGGCACCGAGGGCGCCTTCACCTCCCCGGCCGGCAACGAGATCCAGGTCTACCTGGCCGCCAACCCGTCCCACCTAGAGGCCGCCGACGGCGTGGTCGAGGGCATCACGCGGGCCAAACAGGACCGCCTCAACCTGGGGCCGGACGCGGCCTTCGCGGTGGTGCCGACGCTCATCCACGGCGACGCCGCCTTCGCCGGCCAGGGCGTCGTCATGGAGATCCTCAACCTCCACAACCTGCGCGGCTACCGCACCGGCGGCACCATCCACATCGTCATCAACAACCAGGTCGGGTTCACCGTCGGCACGGTCGACTCGCGCTCGACGCCTTACGCCACCGATGTCGCCAAGGGCTACGGCTGCCCCATCTTCCACGTCAACGGCGACGACCCGGAGGCGGCCATCCGGGCCACCCTGCTGGCGGCCGCCTTCCGCGACGAGTTCCAGATGGACGTGGTGGTCGACCTGGTCTCCTACCGCCGCCGCGGGCACAACGAGGGCGACGACCCGTCGATGACCCAGCCGGTCATGTACTCCTACATCGACAAGAAGCGGTCCGTCCGCAAGCTCTACACCGAGGCTTTGATCGCCCGCGGCGACCTCACCTTGGAGGACGCCGAGCAGTCCTTGAAGCACTTCCAGTCCGAATTGGAGCGGGCCTTCACCGAGACCCGCCAGGACATCAAGGCCCAGGTGGAGACCAAACAGAACGGGGGTTCGGGGTCCGCCGGCGCCGTCCGCCCGGGTGGGCAAGGGCCAAGGCGGGCCGCCGATGCCGTCCGCCCGGTTGGGCAGGGGCCGTCCGCCGATGCCGTCCGCGCCGGCGGGCGGGGGCCGGGCCAGGCCGCCGATGCCGTCGGCTCGGTTGGGCAGGGGCCGTCCGCCGGCGCCGTCCGCCCCGGCCCGGCGCCCGGGTCGCCGGAGACTTCGCACGGCCTGGAACTCCCGGCCTCCCAGCGCGAGGACGCCGGGGTCCTGATGGGCTGGAAGACCGCCATCGCCCCGGCCGCCGTCGAACGGGTCGGCCAGGTGTTCGTCAACCCGCCGGCCGGGTTCACCGTCCACCCGCGGCTGAAAGCCCTGCTCAACCGGCGCGCCCAGATGGCCAAGGAGGGCGGGATCGACTGGGGCATGGCCGAGATGCTGGCCTTCGGCTCGCTGCTGCTGGAGGACATCCCGGTCCGCCTGACCGGCCAGGACTCCCGCCGGGGCACCTTCGCCCACCGCCACGTCACCTTCCACGACAAGGTCAACGGCGCCGAATGGACCCCGCTCTGGTTCTTGTCGGACCGCCAGGCCAAGGTCTTCATCTACGACTCGGCCCTGTCCGAATACGCCATCGCCGCCTTCGAGTACGGCTACTCGGTCGAGCGCCCGGACGCCCTGGTCTTGTGGGAGGCCCAGTTCGGGGACTTCTTCAACGGCGCCCAGACCGTGGCCGACGAGTTCGTGTCCTCGGCCGAGCAGAAATGGGGCCAGCACTCATCGGTCGTCTACCTGCTCCCCCACGGCTACGAGGGCCAGGGGCCGGATCACTCCTCGGCCCGGATCGAGCGCTTCTTGGCGCTTTGCGCCGAGGACAACATGCGCGTCGCCCAGCCGACCTCCCCGGCCAACTACGCCCACCTGCTGCGCCTGCAGGCCTACGCCCGGCCGCGCAAGCCGCTGATCGTCTTCACCCCCAAATCCGGCCTGCGCCGCAAGGAGGCCGTCTCATCGATCGAAGACTTCACCACCGGCACCTTCCAACCGGTCCTGCTGGACCCGCTGGTGGCGAACTCGGCCGCCCGGCGGGTGCTGATCTGCTCGGGCCGGGTCTACTGGGACCTGCTGGCCCGCCGGGCCGGGCTCGACTCGCCGGAGCGGGACGCCACCGCGATCGTCCGCCTGGAACAGCTCTACCCGCTCCCCCAGGCGGCGGCGGACCTGATCGTGGACGGCCTGCCGGCCGACGCCAAACTGGTCTGGGTCCAAGACGAGCCCGCCAACCAGGGCGCTTGGAGCTTCCTGCTGCGCAAGTTCTGGCCCCTCCTGGGCGGCCGCGCCCTGAACCTGGTCTCGCGGCCCGAGGCCGCCTCCCCCGCCACCGGCTCCCACTCCCAACACGCCGTCGAGCAAAAGCTCCTAATCGACCAAGCCTTCGCCTAACCGGGCCTAACCGGGCCAGTATTCCCCCGCGCCGGCGCGAGCGGTCAGTCGGCGCCCGGCGGCTTGGGCGGGCCGCTCTCGGCGTAAGCGCGCAGCCGCTCGCTCAATTCGTCCATCGCTTTGCCGCTGGCCCGGACCGAAGCGCCGACCAGGCGGCCCAACGACTTGGCCAGGCCGGCCGCGGTCTTGACCGCGCCCGGGCCAGTTGGGCGGCTGGAACGACCAGCCGAATCATTGGTCATGGTTTTCCCTCCTTGGAGCGTTCAGTGTGATCACCGTTGTAGTCGGCTCTGGCCCGGCCCGCGCCGCCGACCGGGCCAAGTCCGCTGGTTGGGATGGTACTCCCGGTCTGCGACCGGCCGCCAGCCCGCGGACGCCGGGCCGGGCCGAAGACGCGGACGCCGGGCCGGCCTTGCGGCCGACCCGGCGTCTTGATCGCTCAGATCACCAACCGGTGGCGATCTGCTGGCGCCAGGCGAACCCGCCCTGGCCCAGGCCCTTGTAGTAGTAGAGCGTGCCGCTGGAGTCCTCGCGGCCGACTATGTCCGCCACCCGGTCTCCGTTCAGGTCGGCGCCGCCGGCCATGGTGAACCCGTTCCAACCCTGGCCAACGTGCTTCTTCGAGCCGAAGGTGCCATCGCCCCTGCCGGGATAGAAGAACAGGTACCCGTCCGGCCGGATGCCCAGGATGTCATTCTTCCCGTCGCCGTTCAGGTCGCCGGCCGAATACAGGTTCCAGCCGCTCCAGCCCCAACCAACCTGCTTCTTGGCGCCGAACAGGCCGTTGCCCAGGCCGGGGTAGAAGAACAGCTTGCCGGTGGCGTCGTTGATGCCCAACAGGTCGGTCTTGCCGTCCCCGTTCAGATCGCCGCACGGGATGGCCTTCCAACCGACCCAGCCCCAGCCGATCTGCTGCAGGGCGCCGCCGAACTGGTGGCCGCCCAGGCCGTTGCGCAGGTACAGGCGCCCGCCTTGGTCGATGTACATCAGATCGCCCTTGCCGTCGCCGGTGATGTCGCCGGGGGCGACCACCCGGTAAGCCGGATCAACTTGGTCCACCACCTTGCTGGCGGTGACCGTCCCGTTGGCGGCGGTCACATGGACGCGGACCTCGCCGGTGTGGTGCACTGCGACGATCTCGCCCCGGCCGTCGCCGTCCAGGTCGGGCGACAAGGTGAAGGAACGGTAGTTGTTGATCCGCCCGGCCGGGTTGGCCATGACGGTCGCCGGGGCCGAGGCCAACGTCTGCGAGTTGTGCCCGGGCAGGGACACCACCGCGGTCACCGCCAGACTCTCGCCCTGGTCGTCTTGGACCGGGGTGTAAGACGGGGCGGAGGAGACCACCCGGCCCGCGACCTTCCACTCGTAGCGCACCGACGCGCCCGCCGGGACCGGGGCCACCGACGCCTGCGACGCCACGCCCACCACCGGCTCCGGCGACACGACCACCTGGCCGACGGCGAACGAACCAGCCTCGACAGCGGCGGTCGCGGCGCCTGCGACGGTGGTGCCATAGCCGGCGCGATTGGCCGTCGCCACGACAGTCAGCGGCTGGCCCAGGTCGGCCGCCGCGGGCGTGTACTCCTCGCCCTTGGCGACCTCGGCGCCGCCGCGCTTCCAGACATAGGTCACGGTCGCGTCAGCCGGGTCGGCCGTGGCGGCGGCAGTCAGCGGAACGCCAACCACCGGCGTCCCGGACACGACCGGGTCCGACAGTTTGATGGTGCCCAGCTGGACCTTGCCCTGCGCCGGCTGGCTCAGCTCGGCGCCCAGGTGGGTTTGGTCTTCGGCGACCGCCGCGACGACCACCAGGTCGTGGCCGAGGTCCGCCGGGACCGGGGTGTAAGTGGCCGAGTCCGCTACCAGGAGGTTGGGCTCGCCAACGGCGTCGCGGTACCAGGTGTAAACGACCGCGCGGTCGGCTGGTGAAGCCTTGGCGCTGGCCCGGAGCTCGACTCCGACCGCCGGCGCGGCCGGGGTGATCGTCAACTCGCTCAGGGCCACATCGGCCTTGGCCACCGTGCCGGCGGCCTGCTCAACCGTGAGGGGCAGGTAGGCGTGGTCATGCGGGGTGGCGGTGACCTTGACGGCCAGCGCGCCGCCGATGTCGGCCGGACGCGCCGTGTGGGTGGCGGCGGTCGCGCCGTCGATGTCCTCGCCGTCCAAGGTCCATTGGTAGGCCCAGGCGGCGGGCATCTCAGGGCTGACCTCGGCCTCGACGACCAGGTCGGCGCCAGCTTTGGCCACGCCCTTGACGGTGGCGCGCACCTGGATCTGATTGGACTCGACCAGGTCGGTCCGGGCCGACTTGGACTCGGTCGCGTGGCCGGTCAGTTCGGCGGTCGCCTTGACGTGGAGGGCTTTGCCCACGGCCCCGGCGGCCGGGATGAAGCTGGCGCCGTTCGACCCCGGGACGACCTCGCCCTGGGCGGGCTCGGCCAGGGACTCGTCCTCGAACCACTCGTAGGTCACGGTCGCGCCCGCCGGGCTGGCCCCGGCGGCGGCGGTGACGGTTTGGCCGACCAGCGCGCGGCCGGTCAGTTCGACATCGCCCAGCACGATGGCGCCGGGCGCGACCTCGATGGAGGGCAGGACCACCGCGGCGGGCGTCCAGCCGACCACCGGGGCCGACTTGACCTGCGCGGCCAGCCGATGGCCGGCCCACTCCGGCAGAACCTCGACCGAGGCCGTGGTCGCCACCGGATCGGCGGCATCGTCCAAATACCACTCGTAGACGGGCGCGGCCTCCGGGGAGAACTCCGGCGCGGTCAGGCTGACCGTCTGGCCGACCGTGGGGCTGGCCGTCGAATAGTTGGACGAGGTCACAACCTGGGTCGGCTTGGGGGCCACCGGGGTGGTCGAGAGCGTGCGCTGGAACGGGTTGCGCGAGCCGTCCGCGACCGAGGCCGTGACCTCGACCGAGAGCACCTGGCCGACCATGGCGGGCTCGACGCGCAGGCTGGCGCCGGTGGCGCCGTCGATCGGCTGGCCGTCGGCCTGCCACTGGTAGGCCAGGTCCGCCTGGGGGTTGAACTCGGCGCCGACCACGGCGATGGTGTCCTCAATGGTCGGGTTGGTGTTGTCCAACTCCGGCTGGGCGACCACCGACAGTTCGCCGGGGACCGCGGCCGGGGTGCGGAAGACGCCCCGCCAGATCAGGTCCTGGCCAAACTGCCCGTCGATCATCGATGTCAGATGGGACGGCGCGGTCACGGCGACCTCGAGCTGGCGCCCGAGGGCGGCGGCCGGGACCGTCACGGACAGCCCGGTCCCGATCACCTCGCTCGATCCGGCGACCCGCCATTCGTAGGTGATCTCATTGATCTTGGTCTTGAGCGGGTCCCACCGGCCGGCGGTGACGGCGACGGTCTGGCCGACCACCGGCGGGACGGCGGTCTCCACGGCCGGCGCGGTGATCGGCGCGGCCTGGAGGTATTCGACCAACTTCTCATAGCCGACCGGCCCGGCCGCCGCGAGGATCTTCTGCCCGGCCGCCGCCAGGTCGTCCGCCAGCGGGTCGAGGTCCACCACAATCCCGAACTGCGCCAGCGCCTCGGCGATCCGCGCGTAGATGTCAGCCTTGATCTCCAGGATCTTGGCTTCGACCCGCTCGACGACCTCGTCCTTGACGGCGCGCACGGTGGCGTCGAGGACGATCTGCTTGATGTCCAGGTTGGCCAGCACGTCATCGTAATACTGCTGCGGGTTGGAGGCGACCTGCTCGCCGACGGTCGTGAAGGCGCCCAGGCCGACGGCCAGGGCGACGGTGTTGGCGTTCCAGCCGGTCACTGTCAGCGCCTCGGGCTTGCCCGCCTGCTTGGCGGCGACACAGGCGCCGCCCACCAACAGATTGGACGTGGGGGTGACGCAGAGTTGGCCGGCCTCGTTGACGTGGGCGGTGTAGACGCGCATGTCGTAGGTGGGCTTCCAAGAGCTGCCGCCGCTGCGGTACTTCAGGCTGACCGCCTCGCCGGGGTAGGTGAAGGTGTGGTTGGACGAGGTCTGAAGCACAGCATCAGTGCTGACCAAGAGCGAATAGCTGACCGGGTAGGTCCAATCGACTGTGTAGTACGAAAGATTCGCCTCGGCCACCGAGTAGAGGTCGGTGGTGTAAAGCGGGAAGCTGGCCGAGGCATCCGCCAGCCCCGACTTGACCGGGACGCCCAGCACGTCGATCGGCGCGGTCCCAAAGATCGTGTCGGCCACCGTGTCCCAGGCGTCGGCCATGGCGGCGTCGACAATCGCGCCGGAGTCCAAGGAGGCCACCACGTCGGCGATGGCGTAGCTGATCGCCCTGGCGATCACGTCTTGGGCGAAGTCGCTGGCCAGCACCGCGTCGACGGCGTCAGAGGCCAGCGCCTCGTCGATGATGCCGTTCAGCAGGTCGAGCACCGACTGGTCGGCGATCCCGAACTCGCCCAGCTGGTCCGCCACGGCGCCCTTGATCATGGGCGCGGCCAGGGCCACGATCTGGTCGCTGGAGGACAGGTAGCCTTCGATCACCGGCGTGACGATGGCGCCCACCATCTCCGGCGTCACAATCGCCTCGACGATCGAGGCCAGGGTGTCCGAGCCGGTCGAGTTCTGCTGGATCAGCTCGATCAGCGCCTCTTTGGTGGCCACGTTCTGCTCGATGTAGGCGTTCTTCTCCTCGAAGTATCCGCCTTCGGGATAGGTGTCGGCCGCCAACGCCGCCGGCGCGGTTCCGCCAAACACCGCCATGGTCGCCGCCAGGGCGAAGCCGACGCACCGCCTAAGCCAGCGCGCAATCGGGTTGGGATTCTTTCGGGGACTTTCAGCCACAGCTTTTCTCCTGCTTTCTCACGAGTTGATTTTTCGCTTTCAGCTATCGGAAACGCCGCGGGGCCGTTTGATATTCCCCGGGGCGGGGCGATGGCCCAGCCAAGTCCCCTGGCCGCGTGGAAGCCCGCGCGCGGATCGCCCCAGCGCGGGCGCCGGCGCCCTGGTGGCCTGTCCCACCCCATTTTCAGGGCATCGCGCGAC
>JAIROU010000405.1 GCA_031257375.1 Bifidobacteriaceae bacterium | reverse complement strand
TCGCCGCCGCCGCCGCCGAACTGCGCGACGCCGCCCTCGGCCCGGCCGCCCGCCTGGCCGGCGCCACCCGATCGGCCGCCGCCGCCAGGCTCGAGGCCGACCCGCTCAGGCGCCAGGTGACCAGATCGGCCACCTACCCGCTGCGGGTCGAGCGCGAGCGGGCGCTGGTCGGCAACTGGTACGAGGTCTTCCCCCGCTCCGTCGGCGCGCGCTTCTCGCCGGACCGGGGCTGGGTCTCGGGGACCTTGCGGACCTGCGCCGACGGCATCGGGCGAATCGCCGCCATGGGCTTCGACGTGCTCTACCTGACCCCCGTCCACCCGATCGGCCGGACCTTCCGCAAAGGCCGCAACAACGCCCTGGCCGCCCGGCCCGGCGACCCCGGCTCGCCCTACGCGATCGGCTCCAAGGACGGCGGGCACGATGCGATCCACCCCGACCTGGGCACTTTCGAGGACTTCGACCACCTGGTCGCCCAGGCGCGCGAATTGGGCATGGAGGTCGCCCTGGACCTGGCCCTGCAGTGCTCGCCAGACCACCCCTGGGTGCGAGAGCATCCGGAGTGGTTCACCCGCCGACCGGACGGCTCGATCGCCTACGCCGAGAACCCGCCCAAGAAGTACCAGGACATCTACCCGCTCAACTTCGACACCGACCCGGAGGGGATCTACCAGGAGATCTTGCGGATCGTGCGGCTGTGGGTGGCCCACGGGGTGACGATCTTCCGGGTCGACAACCCGCACACCAAGCCGCTGCCGTTCTGGGAGCGGCTGACCGCCCAGATCCGCCTGGAGGCCCCGGAGGTGGTCTTCTTGGCCGAGGCCTTCACCCGGCCGCCGCTCATGCGCGCCCTGGCGCTGATCGGCTTCCACCAGTCCTACACGTACTTCGCCTGGCGCAACACCAAGGCCGAGGTCCTGGACTACCTGGCCGACCTGACCGGCCCGCAGGGCTCGTTCATGCGGCCCTCGATCTGGCCCACCACCCACGACATCTTGACCCCCTACATGCAGCAAGGCGGGCTCAACG
Source organism: Bifidobacteriaceae bacterium (assembly GCA_031257375.1). Taxonomy (GTDB): domain Bacteria; phylum Actinomycetota; class Actinomycetes; order Actinomycetales; family WQXJ01; genus JAIRTF01. Next base: position 3,264 of record JAIROU010000405.1, on the reverse strand, counting down.
CCTTCAAGATCCGGGCTGTCCTGGCCGCCACCTACGCCCCCGCCTGGGGCATTTACTCGGGCTACGAGTTGGCCGAGCACACCGCCCGGCCGGGCTCGGAGGAGCAGCTGGACAACGAGAAGTACGAGTACAAGCCGCGCGACTTCTCAACGCCGACGGCCGTGTTCATGTCCGGCCTGCTGGGCAATCTGAACGCGATCCGGCGCGAGCACCTGGCCCTGCGCCGCCTGCGCAACGTCACCGTCCACCCGACCTCGGACGATTCGACCATCGCCTATTCCCGCCGCGTCGCCCCCGAGCACGCCCCCGGCGGCCAGGGCGACACCGTCTTGGTGGTCTTGAACCTCGACCCGGCCAACGTCCGCGAGTCGTTCATCCAGTTGGACTTGGAGGCCCTGGGGGTCGCGGGCGGCGGCGAGGACCCCGCCGATGCCGACCGGCCGGCTTTCCGCGCCCACGACCTGTTGTCCGGCGACGTCTACGAGTGGGGCGCGCGGCCGTTCGTCCGGCTCGACCCGCACGCCATGCCGGGGCACATCATCCATGTCCGCCCGCTGCCGGGGCCGAGCGTTCCGGCGGGCGTTCCGGCGGCCGACGATTCGTGCCAGAGTATAAGCCATGACTAACCCTGCGCCCGCGCCAGTCGACCCATCAGTGCTCTGGGCAGTCGCCCACGGAATGTATTACGACCCCCACTCGGTCCTCGGACCGCACCTCCGCGACGGCGCCGTGACGATCCGCACCTTGCGGCCTCTGGCGGACGCCGTCGTCTACCTGACCCCCGACGCCCGGGTCGAGGCCCGGCACGAGCAGGACGGCATCTGGGTGGCCGCGCTGGACGGCGAATCAGCGCCGGACTACCGCGTCGAGGTCACCTACGGCGAGGTCACCACCGTCAACGACGACCCCTACCGCTTCTTGCCCAGCCTGGGCGAACTCGACCTGCAACTCATCCACGAGGGCCGCCACGAGGAACTATGGCGGGCCTTGGGCTCGCGCGTGCGCCATTACCCGTCCGTCATGGGCGAGGTCAGCGGCGCCTCGTTCGCCGTCTGGGCGCCGGACGCCCAGGCCGTGCGCGTCATCGGCGACTTCAACTCGTGGACCTCCGGGGCCACCGCCATGCGCTCGCTGGGGGCCTCGGGGGTCTGGGAGGTCTTCGTGCCGGGCGTCGGGGCGGGCGCCAAGTACAAGTACGAGCTCCAGACCCGCGAGGGCAACTGGATCCAGAAGGCCGACCCGCTGGCCCGCCAGACCGAGGCCCCGCCGGCCACGGCCTCGGTGGTGGAGGACTCGCACTACCAGTGGGGCGATGCCGAGTGGTTGCGCCAGCGCGCCGAGCGCAACCCCCACAACGGGCCGATGTCCGTCTACGAGGTCCACATCGGCTCCTGGCACGAGGGCCTCGGCTACCGGGAGCTGGCCGACGAGCTGGTCGAATACGTCCAGACCATGGGCTTCACCCACGTCGAGTTCATGCCCGTGGCCGAGCACCCCTACACGCCGTCCTGGGGGTACCAGGTGACCGGCTATTACGCGCCGACCGCCCGCTGGGGCTCGCCGGATGACCTGCGGCTGCTGATCGACCGCCTGCACCAGGCCGGGATCGGCGTCATCCTGGACTGGGTGCCGGCCCACTTCCCCAAGGACAGCTTCGCCCTGGCCCGCTTCCAGGGCTCGCCGCTCTACGAGTACCCGGACCCGCAGCGCGGCGAGCACCCCGACTGGGGGACGCTGGTGTTCAACTTCGGCCGCACCGAAGTGCGCAACTTCCTGGTCGCCAACGCCTGCTACTGGTTCGAGGAGTTCCACGCCGACGGGCTCAGGGTGGACGCCGTCGCCTCGATGCTCTACCTGGACTATTCGCGCGAGCCCGGCCAGTGGACGCCGAACGCCTACGGCGGCCGCGAGAACCTTGAGGCCATCTCCTTCCTCCAGGAGACCACGGCCACGGCCTACAAGCGCTACCCGGGCGTGGTCATGATCGCGGAGGAGTCCACCGCCTGGCCCGGCGTGACCGCCCCGACCAGCGGCGGCGGGCTCGGCTTCGGCCTGAAATGGAACATGGGCTGGATGAACGACACCCTGCGCTACATGCGCGAGGACCCGATCAACCGCCGGTACCACCACGGCGAGATCACCTTCTCAATGGTCTACGCCTTCTCGGAGAACTACTGCCTGCCGCTGTCGCACGACGAGGTGGTCCACGGCAAGGGCTCGCTGATCGCCAAGATGCCCGGCGACAACTGGCAGAAGCTGGCCAACCTGCGCGCCCTGTACGCCTACATGTGGTCCCACCCGGGCAAGCAATTGCTGTTCATGGGCTCGGAACTGGGCCAGGAGGCCGAGTGGTCGGAGCGCTGGTCGCTCGACTGGTGGCTGCTCGACCAGCCCGACCACGCCGGGCTGGCGGCCCTGGTCAAGGAGTTGAACTCGCTCTACCGCGCCCACCCGGCGCTGTGGGACCAGGATTCCGACCCGGCCACTTTCGAGTGGATCGACGCCGACGATGCCGACCGCAACCTTTTGGCCTATCTCCGCCAGTCCCGCGACGGGCAGCGTTTGGTGTCGGTGGTCAACTTCGCCGGGGTCCCGCACGAGGGCTACCGGCTGGCCCTGCCGTCCGGCGGGCGCTGGAAGGAGATCCTCAACACCGACGCGCCCCGCTACGGCGGCTCCGGGGTCGGCAACCTGGGCGCCATCGAGGCCGAGGACTTGGAGTGGCACGGCCGCCCCCACTCGGCCTCGATCAGGGTCCCCCCGCTCGGCGCGGTCTGGTTCACCCCCGGCGAGGGCTGCTAGGCCGGGCCGGCCCGGCGGGCGCAGCCGGCGGTCGCGTTGGGGGCGATTCGAGGGATCACGCAGACCTCGCCGGCCTGGGTGTCGCGGACAGCCACGTCGATGAGGTCCGACCGGCCGGCGTTGCGCACGGTGTAGGTGAACCAGACGTCGGCCCCGGCCGTGAAGGGGTCGCCCGGGCGCAGTTCGTCCGCGCCGGAGGCGATGATGGCGTCATGGGTGGTGGCGGCCGGCGGCACGCCGGTCCAGGCCCGCAGGTCGATCTCGACCGCCGATGAGCAGGTCGCGGCCGCGTCCAGGGCCACGGTGCGGGAGAACTGCGACGACTCGGGCTGGTCGGGCGACGCGCCCGCGCCTTGGGTCTGCAGCCGGATGCGCCCGGTCGTGGAGGCGAATGACGGCGGGATCTTCACCATCACGGTGGTGGCCTCGTCCCGGCTGACGGAGGCGCTGCCCAGGTAAACC
>JAIROU010000390.1 GCA_031257375.1 Bifidobacteriaceae bacterium | reverse complement strand
CTCGTGCCCGTAGAGCGGCATCCCGGCCTCCAGCCGGAGCGTGTCGCGGGCCGCCAGACCGGCCCGGACCAGTCCTAGCGGCCGTCCGGCCGCCGCCAGCCGCTCCCACAGTTCGACCGCCGCCGCGCGCGGGCAGGAGATCTCGAAGCCGTCCTCGCCGGTGTAGCCGGTGCGGGCCAAGATCACCGACAGTCCGTTCAGCGGCGCCTCGGCGGCCCGGTAATAGCCGAGCTCGCGGGCGGCCTCCAGACTGGCCGCGGCCAGCACGGCGGCGCTGGCCGGGCCTTGGACGGCGATCAGCGCCCGCTCCAAGGTGACGTCCGCCAGGGCGGCGTCGAAACCGGCCAGGCGCTGGGCCAATTCCGCGGCCACGACCGCCCGGTTGCCGGCGTTGGCGATGACGAAGAAGCGCTCCGGCCCCAGCCGGTAGACGATCAGGTCGTCGATCACGCCCGCGTCGGCGTCCAGGATCATCGAATAAGAGGCCCTGCCCTGGGCCATAGTCGAATGCGCCCCCATCAAGGCGTAGTCCAGCCCGGCCCCGCCGCCCGGCCCGGCGATGTCGAACTGGGCCATGTGCGAGAGGTCGAACAGCCCGGCCGCCCTTCGCACGGCGTGGTGCTCGGCCAGCTCCGAGCCGAAGCGCAGGGGCAGCAGCCAGCCTGAGAACTCGGTCATCCTGGCCCCGGCCGCCCGGTGCGCTTGGTCGAGCGGTGAGATCAGTGGTTCGCCGGGCACCCCTACACGTTACCAACGCCCCGCCCCGCGCGCTCGCCCGCCGCGCGCGGCGAACGTGTCACGGTCCAGCCGCTTCGCGGTCCGCGCCGTCCGCGCCGTCCGCGCCGGGGAGACACTTTCCGTCAGTTGGCGTCCAGGGCCAGGCCTCCGGCCGTGGCGGTCTGCATCCTCAGGCGGCCGGCCAACAGCCCGAGGGCCGCGAACACCGCCGCGAACAGCAGCTCCACGCCAATCGCGCCGACATACTCCCCCAGGGCGCCAGCCGCCCCGCCGACCACGTCGCCGGCCGCGCTGATCGCCCGGCCATGCCAATGGGTTGGCACGAACAGGCCAATCGCGGCCATCAGCCCATTCGCCTTCAGCCCGACGGTGAACACCCCGCCAAGAAAGGCGAAAGCGAGGGCTATGACGGTGCCGAAGCCGTTCAGCGCCGTCGATCCCATGCCCAGCTGGGCCGCGAAGAAGCCCAACGCCAGCGGCACGGCGGTGTAGACCAAGGTGGCGGCCAGCGCCAAGGCGAACTGGCCGGGCGCCAGCGCCAGCACGTCGAGCCCGCCCACGCTTGGCACCAGAGCGAGACCGCTGATCCAGGCCCAGGCCAGCCCGCACACGGCGATCGCGGCCGCCGCGATGCTGACCGTCATCCGCGCGGGCGAGACCGGCGCCGCTGAGTTGCGCCGCCTCAACTCGCCGGTCTGGAAGGCGTGGAAGATCAGTCCCGTCAGCACCACGATCCCGGCGGTGAGCGGATAGGTGGCGTATCCCATGCAAGCGTCGAAGGCGGAGGCGTCCGCCCGCGCCGGAGGCTGGGCGACGACCGTCTGCCCGGCCGCCACGTCTGACACTCGCTCGGCCCGGGCCAGCGCCTCAGCCACCGAGTCGCCACCGCCGCCTTCCGCGATCAGCGCCGCCCAAGCGAGACCCACATAGGTCTCCGCGACCCGGCTCAAGTAGCGGCTGGCCGCCGATTCGAGCGTCACCGCCGTCTGCAGTTTCGGCGGCGCGCCGCCTTGTCCGGATCCGGCGCCGTCCGCCGCCGCGGCGATGAAATCCGCTTGGTAGCCCTCGGGAATGACAGCCAGATAGGCGACCCGCGCCGTCGCCGCGGCGTCCTGCAAATCGCGGCCCGTGGCGCCGATGTCAACTGGCCTCCCGCGGCTTTCGACATAGCCGGCCAAGGCTCGCGACAGTTCGGAGTCGTCCCGGTCGACCACCGCCACGGTCGGCCTCATCGCCGACACATCGCCCGAGGCGGCGCCCTTCGCCAGGCCCTGCACGAGGACTACGCCAATCAAGCCCAGCAACCCGAGATGGACAATCAGCACGACCGGCTGACGCAACACCAGCTTTAGCGCCGCTCTAGAGATGCTCATAACGGGTCCTCCTCAAAACCAAGGCGGTCAAAGCGAACAGAACTAGCGCGACCGCGGCCAAATGGGCCAGGGCCTGGGCCGACCGCTCGAAGGTGTCGTAGTTGTACAGGCTGGACAGCGCGTCGGCGATCTCCCGAGCCGGGTTGATCCAGCCCGCCCAGGGGGCCGCCCGCACCACCGAATCGCCCAGTTCTTGGCTGGCCGGCCCGTAGAGGCCGGCGAAGATCGACATGCCGCAGGCCACGGTGGCGACTATCCCGCTGAGCGCTCCCCCGGGCACTGGCGCCGAGCCGATGGCGCTGCCGAGCGCCGTCGCGGTCAGGGCCGCCACCAGCAAGATCACGACGACCTGGAAGTCCTTGCCGCCGAAGTCCACGCCCAACGGGAACCGCAGATAGAGGTATCCCAGCACGAGCGTGGCGAATGACAGCAACCAGGCCGCGATCAGTGTTGGCCCGGCCATGGATAGCACTCCGGCCGCGCCCAGGCGTCGACGCGCCGCCAAAGCCGAATGGTTGGCCTTCAACCGACCCACGCCTTGGACGGCGAAGTTGCACATCATCAGGGCGGCGAAGCCGAGCGCGGCCTGGAAGTAGCGAAGCGAGTCACTCGGCGGGTTGGCGGTCAGGCGCACCGGCTCGGAGAAGTCCGGCGTCTCGCCCGCGGCGGCGGTGACGGCCTGGGTGAGAGCGGCGGAGTCGGCTTGGGCGGCCAGCTCGGCGTGGAGCCGGGCGTGCCGGAGGTAACCGTCCAGGATCGCCGTCACAATCTCGTGGCCCGGATCGAGTTGCCCATAGGCCCGCCAATCTCGGTGGTAGGACACCTGGCCGTCGCCGCGAGCCGCGACATAGCCGTAAAACCCGCCGTCGGCCACCAAGCGCTCGGCTTCGGCGGCGGACTCGACGTAGGTCGGTTCCAGCCACGGCTCGTCGGGCTCGGAGGCGGCCGCGATGGTGGCGGCGAGTCCCGGCGTCAGGCGATAGGCGGCATCGTCCACCACCACGACGCCGACCGGCTCGGCCCGGTACGACTCGTCCAACGAGCCGAAAGCGACATAGAACAGCGACATCAAGACCAGTGGAAAGGCGACCGACCACATGGTGGTGGATTTGTCCCGCGCCATGGTCTTGAGGGCGTAGATGAACGCGGTCATGTCAATCTCTCAGCTCGGCGCCAGTCAACTCGAGGAAGACGTCGTTCAAAGTGGGCGGTTCGGCGTAGACCCTCCCGTAGGTGGCGCCGTGAGCGGCCAGCGCGCCCAGGATCTCGCTCAGGTTTTGGGCGCCGCGGGTGCAGCTGACTTGGAGCGTGGCGCCGTCCAAGGCGGCGCGCTGGGTGTGAGGGAGCTGGCGGATGGTCGCCAGGACGGCACGGTCCGGGACGTCCAACTCCACCCGGATCCGCTCGCCGATCCCGACCATCGACTTCAGTTCGGCGGGTGTGCCAACCGCCACCGCGCGGCCTCGGTCCATCACCATCACACGGGTGCAAACCTGTTCGACCTCCTCCATATAGTGGCTGGTGTAGACAACGGTGGCGCCCTCGGCGACAAGCTGGACAACACCTTCAAGAATGGCGTTTCGGCTTTGCGGGTCAACGGCGACGGTCGGCTCATCCAAGAAGATGAGAGCCGGACGGTGGGCTATCCCGCAGGCGATGTTGAGCCGACGCGCCAACCCGCCGGAGAGCTTCTTGGGGCGAAACCTGGCATAGGCGCGCAAGCCGACGAAGTCGAGCGCCTGATCGACCAGCTGGCGCCGGCGCGCCCCGTCGTCGACGTAAAGGGAGCAGAAGTAGTCGATGTTCTCCGCCACGGTCAGCTCCGCGAACACCGCGATCTGCTGCGGGACCAGCCCGATCCGTCGTTTCAGGTCATACCGGGTGGGTCCCATCGGCTCGCCGAACAGGTCAATCCGACCCTTCGAATAGGTCAGCAGCTGCAAGACGCAGTTGATGGCGGTGGTCTTGCCCGATCCGTTCGGACCGAGCAGCCCGAAGATCTCGCCTTGTTGGATGCTGAGGTCGAAATGGTCGAGCGCCACGACCTCCTTATAGCGTTTGATCAGGTCGGTGACCTCGACAACGTTCATGGCGCCTCCTTCGCGAGCCTTGGCGCCCCCAGTTTGGCCAAGGCCGATGCCGCCGGGTAGTGCCGCGCGTCACCGTTTAGGCCCGGCGTCGATGACGTTTGTCACGTCGGCGGCGCCCCGCCGCTCGAAAGCGGCCCGCGCGACGGTAGGTTTGGTCGGGTGGAGCGAATCGCCGACAAGCTGGTCGCCTTGGCCTTAGGCCTGGTGGCGGCGGCGAGTTGGGAGACCGAGGCGGGGGCCGCGACCGTGGCCGCCGCGCTGGCGGCGGTGCTCGTCTCAACGGTGACGGAACTGGGGAGCAAGACCGGTTGGTGGCGGCTGCTGCCGCTCGCGGCCTGCGCCGCTTGTCTCCTTTGGCCTCCGGCCGTGGTCTGGCTGCCACTGATCGTCTGTGATTTGGCGCCCCTCGGCTGGGCTTGGTCCGCGGCGGCGGCGG
>JAIROU010000380.1 GCA_031257375.1 Bifidobacteriaceae bacterium | reverse complement strand
CCTCGCACCGCCCCCGCCCCTCGCGCCGCCCCGATCCGGCGAAGCGCCTTCCCGGCGCCCGCCGGCGCCCAGGGCGCTGATCCGCCGCCATCACCCGGCGAGGCCTATCCGGCCAGCCGGTCGCAGGCGCGCCTGGCTCGCGAGCGCGCCCGAACCGCCGCCATCAGCGCGGCTGTCTCCGGCGTCGGCGGCGCACGGCGGCCCGATCCCAGCTTGGGCGCCGGACCGCTGGTGGCGCCAGGCGGACGGACGCCGGTCGCGCACCGCACCGTCACCGTCCACCCTCCGGCCGCCGCGCAGGGGCAAGTCGACGTGACCGGAACTCTGGGCGCGATCGCGCCCGTCGAATTGCCGATCGCCCTGCCGAGTTTCCCGCCCGCCCGCCGCCCGGACAGGTCCCCAGGCCACCCGTCGGCCGCGCCCATCCGATCCGCCCCGCCCGACGCCGGGCCGCCGAGCACCCCGTCGATGCCGTCCGGCGAGATAGCCGTCGCCGCGCCACCCGCGCCCCCAGCAGACTCGGCTGCCCCGGCGCCGGCCGAGCCCGGCCAACCCGCTGGCCCGACCAGCCCGACCCACGGCGGGCCCAGATCCCCGGCCGCGCAGTCGGCCGCGCCGGGCGAGCCCGGCCCCCCGGACCCAGGCGGCGCCGGGGGAGCGGCCGGTTCGGCGCCCGCCCCAAGCCAGCCCGACCGGCTGGTCGCGGAAGACTTCTCCGACGCCGACGGCTCTTTCCTGGACATGACCTCCAGGAGCCACGGCTGGGATGACTTCGCCGACCAGTCCGAGTATTACGAAGTGATTCCGCGCTCCCCGGCCGGGTCGTCCCTGTTCGCCGCCCTGGCGCCCCTGCTCCACGGCCACGCCGGATCGGCGCCCAGCCCGGCCGCAACGCCAGTGGACCAGTCTTGGGCCGGGGCGGATGGCGCGGCGGCGCAGCCAGACTCCGCCGAGGCGGTCGAGGCCTCGACCCAGCCCCCCGCCTCCAGCGCGGGCGCTGAAACCTTGGAATGGGTCGACCCGGCCAAGACCGAGCCAGCTGCGGGCGCCCCCGATTGGCGGGCGACGACGGAGGCGAGGCCGCCCGCCGGGACCGCTGGACCTGACACCGACCTGGCCGCCCGCGCCGACGGCGCGGTCCCGGATGCGATTCCGGGTCAGTCGGTCGGGGCGGCGGCAACGGCGCCGCCCGATTCGGACGGCGCTTGGGGCGGCGCGGCCCTCCCGGCGCCGGGCCAGTCGGCGGGGCCGGCGCCGCCAGGCGCGGACGACGCGCCCCCGGCCGATCAGGCGCCGGCGCAAGAACCCCCGGCCGACTTTGACAGTTATTGGAGCGTCCCGGTCGACGTCCCGCCCCCGGTCAGCTTCGCCCCATCCGCCGAGGCCGCCACAGCGGCCCTGGCGCAGGCCGGGCCACCGCCGGCCGCCGATTGGTTGGACAGCGTGCTGGCCGCCCGAGCGGCGGGCGAGCGCGCGGCATCGGGCGCGGAAATCGGCCTGACCAACGCGGCGGCCGTGAACCGGGGGCGCCAAGCCGAGGCCGGGCCGCTGGTCGCGCCGGTGCCCGCCGAGGCCGCCGCCTACGCCGCCGAACTGACCGCCGGCGAGGAAGAGGACATGGACTGGGAGGAGCCGCCGGAAATCGGCCCCGACGGGCGCGGGCCGTGGCTCGACGGCCCGGACGCCCCCTGGGGGACGGCCCCGTCGCAAGCCGGGCGGCGGGCGCTGGTCGGAGCGGCCTGGGGGCTCGGACTTGGCCTGGTGGCGGCGATTGTGAGATTGTTCCTACTGAACTAACTGCGAAGGAGACCATTGAGTGGCTGATGCCCGAGCGCTACAACTGGCCGAAGAAGCGGCCCGCGCGGCCGATTCGATCAAAGCAACCGACATCGTGGCGCTGGACGTCAGTTCGCGTCTGCCTTTGACGGACGTGTTTGTGCTGGCCACAGGTGCCACGGAGCGGCAAGTCGACGCGATCGTCGACGCCGTCGAAGAAAGGCTGCTGGGCGTCGGCGCGAAGCCGCGCCGCCGCGAGGGCCGCTCCGGGGCGCGCTGGGTGCTGCTCGACTTCGGGGACATCGTGGTCCACGTCATGCGCGCCGAAGACCGCGAGTTTTACGCCATCGAGAAGCTCTGGAAAGACTGCCCGGCCGTGGGCTTAGACCCGGTGGCGGGGTCCGGCGGCGAGGCCGCGCTGGCCGCCGCCGCGAGCGCATGACCGCTCGCCACCTGGTGATTTGGCGGCACGGCCAGACCGAGTACAACCTGCAAGGCCGCATTCAGGGCGCCGCCGACGTGCCTTTGGACCAAGTCGGTTTGGGGCAGGCCGCCGATGCCGCCGCCCGCCTCGCGCTGCTGCGCCCGGCCGCGATCTGGTCGTCAGACCTGGCGCGCGCGGCCGCCACGGCCGCCGCTTTGGCCAGTTTGACGGACTTGGAGGTCGTGGCCGACGCCCGGCTGCGGGAGCGCGAGTTCGGGCAGTGGGAGGGATTGGCGGTGGCCGAGGTCGCCGCCGGCTGGCCGGTCCTGCACCAGCGCTGGCGGGCGGGGGAGGACCTGCCGGAGATCGGCATGGAGACCCGCGACCACGCCGCCGCCCGCTTCGCCGCCTGCGCGCTCGAGGCCGCCGTCGGCGCGCCTGACGGATCGACGGCTGTGCTGGCCACCCACGGCGGGGTGGCGGTTTGCGGCATCACCCGGCTGCTAGAGCTTGACCCGGTGCATTGGCTCGGCCTGCGGGTGATGCGCAACGCCCACTGGGCCGTCCTGGAGGGCGGCGGCCGGCGGCCGCCGGCCTGGCGGCTGACTGGCTATGATCTGGGCGACCTGTCCGGCCGGGCGGGATTGACGCCTTGGGCTTGAGGGTGCGGGCCTTGGGCTGGAGTTCGACGGTTTGGCGGTCAGGAGGTTTGGCGCGCGGGCGGGTCTTGCCCTAGAGTGTTCCGGTCCGCAGGTTCGCCGCTTTGGTAAGCTGGCTACCCCGGGGCATTGGCGCAGTTGGTAGCGCGCTTCCATGGCATGGAAGAGGTCAGGGGTTCGAATCCCCTATGCTCCACAGAGGGTTTTCGGGCGCGTCCCACCTGATCAGCGAAAACGGGCTTTGAGCAGCGGTTTCGCCCCCGTCCCCGCCGGACAGGGGGTGACACAGGGTGACATGATGTGACAAGATGATGGCACGTTGGCGGCACGAAATCGGCGGGAGATGGCATGTTGGCGGCACGAAAAAATGGTTCGAATGCGTTGGTGGAGCCACAGGTCGTCGGTTCGAACGCGTTGGCGGGGCGACGTGGCACGGCCCGC
>JAIROU010000363.1 GCA_031257375.1 Bifidobacteriaceae bacterium | reverse complement strand
GCGCCGCCGCGGCCCGGGCCACCCCCCCGGGGGGGCCACCCCCGCCGCGGCGCCTGGGTCGGTCAGGGCTCTCGCCGTGGCTGGGTTTGCGCATTACCCTTGAATCCATGGCCACGGTGCGCCCGCCGGCGGTCGCCGGATCGTTCTATCCGGCCCGCCCGGCCGAATTGTCAGCCCTGATCGACCGCCTGCTCGAAGAAGCTCGCCAGCATCCGGCCGCCGCCCGCGGGGCCGCCGCCAGCCGGACACCCGCCGGCGGGCACGTCAAAGCCCTGATCGCCCCGCACGCCGGATACATCTACTCTGGCCCCACGGCGGCGATCGGCTACGCCGCCCTCGACGGGCCGTGCCGCCAGGTGGTGCTGCTAGGGCCCTGCCACCACGTCGGCACCCCTCATCTGGCACTGCCCGGAGCCGATTTTCTGGGCACCCCGCTGGGCGACGTGCCGGTTTGGGCCGAGGGCGCGGCGGCGGCCCGAGACCTGCCCGGCGTCATCGTGAGCCCGGCAGTCCACGCCCGCGAACACTCCCTTGAGGTCCACCTGCCGTTCATCCAAACGGTCTTGGGGCCGGACGTGCCGGTGCTGCCCCTGGCGGTCGGCTGGGCCGAGCCCGCCGTCGTGGCCTCGGTCCTCGAAGCCGTCGCGGCCGACCCTGAAACCCTGGTCGTGGTCAGTTCCGACCTCAGCCACTATCTGCCCCACGCCGCCGCCCGCCGGGTCGACCAGGACACGTTGGCGCAGGTCATGGCCCTGTCCTCGGAGTTGGTCAGCGAGCAGGCGTGCGGCGTCCACCCCGTCAACGGCCTGAACGAGTGGAGCCGCCGCGCCGGTCTGCGCCCGCAGTTGCTGGACTACCGCAACTCCGGCGACACGGCCGGCGAGCGTTCGGCTGTCGTCGGTTACGCCGCCGTCGCCTATCGGCAGGGGCTGCCCGATGCCGTCTGACCAGGCTTCCCGTCCGCGCGCGGCGGTGGGTTCGGCGGACCTGGGTAGCCCGTCGGCCGGTCCGGTGCGCGCGGGCGGCCCGGTCGGCATCGGCGGCCGGTCGTCGTTCGGGGCCGACGTTTCCTATCGACGGGAGGTTTCCGATGCCGTCTGAACTGCCGCGGGACATAGGCCCGGTGTTGGTCCGCCTGGCCCGGGAGGCGATCGCATCGGCCCTGGCCGGGCGGCGGCGGCCGGCCTTCGACTCGCCCAACCTGATCCGGCGGCTGGGGCTGTGGGTCGGCGGCGCCCCGCCGACCCCGGACGACCTGGGCTTCGGCGTGCTGGACGAGCCGGGCGCGGCCTTCGTGACCCTGACCCAGGCGGGCGAGCTGCGCGGCTGCATCGGGTCGCTGGAGGCGCACCGGCCGCTGGGGCTGGACGTCCAGTTGAACGCCGTCGACGCCGCCCTGGGCGATCCCCGCTTCGAGCCGCTGCAACCGGCCGAACTGGGCCGCACCGACATCGAGGTGTCGGTCCTGAGCGTTCCGGAGCCGGTCGAGTTCGCGGACCGGAAAGACTTGCTCGGCCAGCTGCGGCCGGGCCGGGACGGGTTGATCCTGGCGGCGGCCGGGCGGCGCGGGACCTTCCTGCCGCAGGTCTGGGAGCAACTGCCGACGCCGGAGGTTTTCTTGTCCCACCTGGTCCGCAAGGCCGGCCTGCCGGGCCGCTACTGGGGCAGTGACGTGCGAATCTGGCGGTACACCGTGACCGCCTTCGAGGAACAGCCGGGCGGCCGGTGACAACCGCCCGGCACTGGCACACCGCTCCGGACGGGCGCGTCCAGTGCGACCTCTGCCCGCGTTACTGCCGGCTCCGGCCGGGCCAGCGCGGCTTCTGCTTCGTCAGGCAGAACATCGACGGCGCGCTCGAGCTGACGACTTACGGGCGGTCTTCCGGCTTCGCCTCGGACCCGGTCGAGAAGAAGCCGCTGTACCACTTCATGCCCGGGTCGGACGTGTTCTCATTCGGCACGGCCGGATGCAATCTGGGCTGCCGGTTCTGCCAGAACTGGGAGATCTCGACCGCCCGCGACATGAACCGGCTGATGGCGGCGGCCAGCCCGGAGCAGATCGCGGCGGCGGCCGGGCGGGCCGGCTGCGCCGCCGTCGCCTACACCTACAACGACCCGATCATCTTCACCGAGTACGCCGTCGACACCGCCTGGGCGGCGCGGGCGGCCGGCCTGGCCAACATCGCCGTCAGCGCCGGGTATGTCACCCCGGCCGGGGCGGTGGACCTGTTCGGGGCAATGGACGCGGCCAACATCGACCTGAAATCCTTCGACCCCGACTTCTATCGCAAGATCACCGGCGGGCGGCTTGAAGTGGTCCAAGACACGCTCCGCTACCTGGTCCACGAGACCTCGGTGTGGACCGAGGTCACCACGCTGGTCATTCCCGGCCTGAACGATTCAGACGAGGAGGTCGACCGGCTGACCGCCTGGATCGCCGCCGAGTTGGGCCCGGACGTGCCGTTGCACCTGTCGGCCTTCCACCCGGCCGCCCGGATGACGGACCGGCCCCGCACGCCGTTGGCGACTCTGCGCCGAGCCCGCCAGCTCGCCTTGGCGAACGGCTTGCGCCACGTCTATTTGGGCAACGTCTGGGACGCTGACGGCTCGACCACTTTCTGCCCCGCCTGCGGCGCCGCGCTGGTGGTGCGCGACGGCTACTCGATCCGCCGCCAGCGCCTCGACCCGTCCGGCCGCTGCCCCGACTGCGGCGCGTCCGTGCCCGGCCGCTGGTGACCTCGCCCCGCACATGGCGCCAGGCGCCGTGTGCGGAGCTGTTGGCGCAGTGTTGCGGACGGACGATTGGGGGCGGCCCGGCGCTGGG
>JAIROU010000351.1 GCA_031257375.1 Bifidobacteriaceae bacterium | reverse complement strand
CCGGACCGTCGCCTTGGAGGCGGCGTCCCGGATGATCGGGACCTACGATTTGAACGTGCTCGAGGCTGGCGCCCAGCTGGTTGATTCCGACCCTGGAGTCGAGCTGATCGCGCTCACAGCGCGCTCCGACAACACTGCGAATTCCAAGGTGAAAAAGGACATCTTGGCTCGCGGGCCGGTGCGGCTGGTGACTGTTGAGGGCGCGGGGCTTGACGAGGCCGGACCTTTCACCACCGCCGCGGCCCTGGCCGAGGGGATCGAGAGTCTGGGGCAAGTTGACCTGGTCTTGTGCGGCGTCGGCTCGGGCGATCTGTATTCCCAGCAGACAGGTTCTATCATTGGCGGCCTCTTGGGCTGGCCCACCTTGAACGAGGTCGGGGCTTTGGAAGTGGGCGATGGCGTTGTGACAGTGCGCCGCTCGGCGGAGAGCTCCGACGAGGAATACCAGGTGGCTCTGCCATGTGTGCTCTGCGTGACGGCGGACATCAACTCGCCCAGAGTCTCGTCCATGAAAGCGATTCTGGCCGCCGGCAAGAGGCCGATGGACGTGGTGGGCTTCGAGGCCCCGCCAGCGGGGTCAACCGAGACCCTGGCGGTGCGGGCGCCCGAGAAGGCCGCCCGGCAAGGCGCGGTCTTGCCTGACGCCAGCGACGCGAACATCGACGAGTTCTACCGGTTGCTGCGCCGGGCGCTGTGAAAGGACAAAGCGATGAGTCAGTTGAACTACGCGCTGGTGATAGCCGCCAGGCGGGACGCCGCCGCCGCCCTGATCGGCGGGGCGCGGTCTTTGGCCCACCGGGTCGGGATCGTTTTCGCGGGTGAAGACATGTTGGCCGATGCCGCCGACGTCGGTTTCCGGCTCGGCACGGCCGGCTTGCCGTTCAGCGCCGCGGCGTCGGCGATTGTCCGGTTGGTGGCGGAAGAGCAGCCGGACCTGGTCCTGGCGGAAGACTCGGCCGACGGCCGTTTGGTGGTCGGCGCCTTGGCGGCGGCCACCCGGACCAATCCGCTTGCCGGAGTGTCCCAGATCGCCGTGGAAGATGGCAGGGTGGTCGCGAAACGGCTGGTCTACGGGGGCTCGGCAATCCAAACCGTGGCGGCGGACGGCCCGGCCATAGTGACCGCCTCGGCCGGTCTCTACGAGGCGCGGTCCGGCGCCCCGTGCGGCGACATCCGAGACGTGGCGGTCGAGCCGCCCGAGGGCGTCAAGTTCCTCGGCCGGTCTGCCAAAGCCGGGACGGGTGAGGACCTGTCCAGCGAGAAGATCGTGGTCGGCGTCGGGCGGGGAGTGGGCTCTGCCGCGGGCCTGGCGGCGGTGCGGGCCTTCGCGACTGTCATCGGCGCGGGCGTGGGCGCCACCCGTCCCGCCGCCGAGGAGTCCCCCTGGTACGACGGCAGACGATACATCGGCATCTCCGGGGACACAATCAAACCAAACATCTACATTGCTTGCGGCGTTTCCGGCCAAGTTCAACACATGGTCGGAGTGAACCAAGCGGGACTGATTTTCGCTGTCAACAATGACGCGAAGGCCCCGATATTCCAGGACTGCGATTACGGCATCATCGGTGATGTGAACCGCGTCCTGCCCGAATTGACCGCCCGCTTCGACCGGGCATAAAAAAGAGGGGGAAGTCAAACCGGCGGAGCGGCAGAGCGGCCGCTCTGACCGGCCCTAACCGGATGGGGCCGCGGGAACTGGTGTGCCGCGGCCCGATTCGGCGACCCGTAATCTCCTGAGATAGCCATGGCAAACTCCTAAATCGGAGCCAAGAGTGGAATGTTTCAACCCCATGCGAAAGACGGCCTTTTGCGCGCTCGGCCTCTGCTGCGCCTCTTTAGTGATGGCGAGCGCGACGGGGACAATTGGGGCGCCTATTGCCGTGTTGTTCACGGGTCCGGATCATTTGCCCGCGCACACCGCGGGGAGCCTCTTCGCGCTGTTCGGCGCCGCGTTGATCGGCGGAATTGCGAATTGCCGGGCTATTGCCGCCCGGGCGGCGGCGTTTCGGGATTTCGCGGGGCCGAAGAAGCGGCGCCGGCGCGTGTCGAATTGTCACGGGCCAGTTGGCCGCGGGCGTCCAACTGGGCTATGCGGCGACGATGACTGCCTTGACGAGGGCGAAGCCGCCCCCAAGCACGTGGTATGGCGCGGGCCTGCGCCACCGCAACTGGCAAGCCCCGGGCTGCTCGGTCGCGTTCTGGACCGGGCGAAGCCCACTTGGGCGGACCTATCCACCAACACAAAAGGAGTGATTGATTATGTCTGAATCGAAAGCCGCCGGGCCGGCGGCTGGCGGGGCCGAAGTCGCAAGCTCGCCGCGCAGCTGGGCGATCGCGGTGGTCGCGCTGCTGATCGGCGCCATTGGCACCTACAACCAGATCTTGGTGGCCGCGCTCGGCACCAAGATCATGGACAAGGAGCTGGGGCTGGGGATCACTGAGCCCCAGCTGTCCGCCCTGATGGTGGCGCCGCTCATCGGTGCGGTGTTCCTTGGCCTGCCCAGCGGCAACTTGGGGGATCGGTTCGGCCCCACCAAAGTTATCGCCGTCGCGATCGCGGGGACGGTGGCCGGGACGGTCCTGCGGATCTTCGCCGACACCTATGCCTTGGCCTTCGTCTCGATGATTCTGATCGGCTTGGGCGCGATGGTGCTGCAGACAAACGTGGCAAAGCTGATGTCCGCTTGGTTCAAACCGAGCCAGATCGGCATGGCCGTGGCCATGTTCATGTTCGGCGCGGCCGGCGGCACGGGTGTGGCGCAGGCCACAGGCGCCAGGTTCGGCTCAATCCAGGCCGCCTACACATTCGCCGCCGTGGTGACGGCCGTGGCGTTCGTCTTGTTCATCTTGATTGTGCGCGACCGGCCCAAAGGGATGGCCGCCCCGACTGCCGTGGACGCCGCCGGCGCCCCGGAGAAGTCTGGCGCGATCCTGAAAGAGGTGCTGAGCAACCCGCAGGTTTGGCTGGTCGGCCTGGCCATGGTGCTGTTCATGGGCTGGCAGATGGTGTTCGCCACTTTCCTGCCCACCATGCTGGAGGTCGGCAAAAACCTCGACTCGGTCACAGCCGGGACCTACGCCTCGGCTTTCGCCTTCGGCGGCCTGACCGGCTGCATTGTCTGCCCGGCCGTCGCCGCCCGGCTGGGCCGGATGAAGCCTGTCATCATGACGGGCGGGCTCCTGGCCGGAGTCAGCGCCTACCTCGCGTGGCTCTTGGCCCCGTCGTTCGGGTTCGTCATCTTCATCTTCCTGTCCGGCCTTGGCGGCGCCGCCGTCTCCTGTCTGGTCTCAACCGCGCCCGCGTTGCTTCCAAGCGTCGGGCCGGCGCGGGCCGGGACCGCCGGCGGCCTGATGGGGACGCTGGCGCCCCTCGGCGGGTACGTGCTTCCGTCGTTGGTCGTGGTTCCGATCGCCTCGGGGAACTACACGCTGATGACAATCTTGGGCGCAGTGATCATCGCCCTCGTTTTCGTTGTGATGATCGGTGTCCCCGAATACGGCCCGCGGCGGAGCAGCAAGAAGCAGGCGGCTGCGAACCCGCAGCCGGCGTAAGCACTTCCGCCTCCCGCGAACTCGCGCGCGGGATGCTTGGCCGTTCGGCCGCATGCCACGGGGTCTGGGCCCGCGGCCGACAACCACCCTAATGGGCATTACATCAAAGGAGAGACATGTCTGAATCGCAAGTTCCCGCGCACCGGGGGGGGGGGGCGTCCCTAGCTGAAATCGGGACGTCGCCGCGCCGCTGGGCGATAGTGGTCGCGTTAATGCTGATCGGCGCCATGGGCGTCTACAACCAAATTGTCGTGGGCGCCCTTGGGCCCCTGATCACAGTCGAGTTCGAAATGTCGGACACCCTGCTGGCCAACATGATGCTGGCCCCGCTCGTCGCCTCGATCTTCCTTGGCTTGGTCAGCGGCTCCCTGGGGGACCGTTTCGGCCCGGCCAGGGTGACGGACGTCGGCCTGGTCATAACGGTGGGCGGGACGGTGCTGCGCATCTTCGCCGAAGACTTCGTCGTTGGGTTCATCTCCATGCTCCTGATCGGCCTGGGCGCGGCGGCGATGGGCGCGAATATGCCCAAACTGCTTGCCGCGTGGTTCAAGCCCAGCCAGATGGGTCTGGCGGTCGGCGTCGTCATGATCGGCATGGCCGGCGGCACGGGCATCGCGCAGGCCACCGGCGCGCGGCTCGGCACCCCGAAGAACGCCTTCATCATCACCTGCCTGATCACCGCCGTGTTGGTCCTCGGGTTCATCGCCGTTGTGCGCGACCGGCCCAAGGGGGTGCCGGCTCCTCCCGCCCAGGAGCGGGAGTCCTCCGGCGGCATCCTGAGGGACGTCCTGCGCAATCCCCAGGCCTGGCTCATCGCCATCGCCATGGCGCTGTTCTCGGGTTGGCAGATGATTTTCGCCGGCATGCTGCCGACCATGTTGAACAAGGGTCACGGCATGGAGTTGGCCCAGGCCGGCGCCATCACCTCAGGGTTCGCCTGGGGCGGGCTCGCCGGGTGCATAATCATGCCGGCGCTGGCCACAAGGCTGGGGATGAAGCCCGTGATCATGGGCGGAGCGCTGCTCGCGGCGGGCTCGGTCGCGGCCGCTTGGTTCATAGCCCCCTCGCCGATCGCGGCCGTCTTCCTGGCCCTGTCCGGCTGCGGCGGCGCCGCGATCTCCTGCCTGATCACGACTGCCCCGGCCCTGCTGCCCAGCATTGGCCCGGCGAAGGCTGGCACAGCTGGCGGCTTGATGGGCACGTTGATGCCGATCGGCGGTTACGTGCTCCCGTCGTTCATCGCCGTGCCCATCGCGGGAAGCAATTACACGCTCCTGACCGTCATCGGGGCCGTGACCGTCGGCCTGACGTTCTTCGTCATGCTCGGCATCCCCGAGTACGGGGTCCGCGCCAAGAAGAAGGCGCCGGTCCAGGCGCCAGCGGCATAGGCGCCCGCACACTGGAACCCGGCCCAAAGCTGGTGTTCATTGGCCGCCCCGCCGGGCCTCTTTGACGCAGAGGCCCGG
>JAIROU010000239.1 GCA_031257375.1 Bifidobacteriaceae bacterium | reverse complement strand
GCCCTGGTCCGAGCGCTGCGCGCGCTGCTGGCCGGCGCCGGGGCGGGCGCCAGGCGGTGGGTGGTGGCCGCGGTCGTGGCCGCCGTCGCCATCCCCCTGGTCGTGGCCCCGCCGTCGAGGGCGGACGAGCCGGGCGTCCCGGGCCAGCCCGGCGCGCCGGTGTTGACGGCCGGGACGGGGGAGCGGACCGCCCAGAGGGCTGGGACGGTCGGGTTCGAGTCCACCGAGGACGGCACATACCACTACCTGGTGCACGGGACGGACGAGGCCCCGCCGACCGCGGAAGAGGTCCTGGAGAGCGGGTCCACCGGGCCGATGGCCGCCGGGCCGAACGTGCTCGAACTGAGTTTGGAGACCACGGCCGCGTGGACGGTTTTGGTGGTCGGGACGGACTTGGAGGGGAACGACTCCAACCTGGTGTCGATCGATCTGGAGGCGTGGGGGCTGTTCCCGCCGGTCGTCACCGTCAGCGCTGGCGGGTCCGTCTTGCTAGAGGCGGAGTATAGAACTTGTGGATCTAGTGATTGCGCATCGTACTGGGCTTTCGCGACGCCCGACCCGGGCTACCTCTTCAGCCATTTTAGGAGAAGTTATGGCGGTGGCACCTGGAGTGAGCACCGGCACGCTCCCATAGACTCTGGGGTGACGGCCGTCGACACCTCGGCCGAGGACAGCCATAGGTGGTACCTACACGTGGTCTTCGCCAAGGAAGTGCCGGTGGTGTTCCACCTGGGGGCGCCCCAGGGCGTCCCGGACTGGTCGCCGGGCGTTGTCACGGCGTGGACCGAGTGGGGGATCAAAGCCCCGGCCCCGGCCCCCGACCTGGACGGTTACCGGTTCGTCGGCTGGTACCCGTCCGAGCAGGCGCTCGACGCCGCCGACCCGGACCAGGCCTGGATCTTCACCAGCGCGAAGTGGTGGTTGACGAGGTCGCCGTTAGCAGACTGGGACGCGGGGGTTTACCTGGAGGATTTGGTGGACCCCTCGATGGTCGACGCGGAGGGCACGGTGCACTTGTATGGGGCGTGGGCGTCGACGCATGGGGTGATCAGCTATGACTTGGGCGGGTCGGTGGACTATCCGGCCACGACCGCTTCGGTGGGGCCGGATCGGGCGGAGATCGGGTCGAGGTTGGTGGAGGCGGACTCCTACGGGACGGCGCCCGTCCGGGCCGGGCACCGTTTCACCGGTTGGGCTTTTGACGCCGATGGCGCCCGGCCGGTGACGGCCGAGTCCACCTTGGATTCCGCCGCCGTGACGTTGTACGCCCAGTGGGCGGCTGGCCCGAGGGCGGTCGGCGACCAGGCCCTGGTCGGCCTCGACGGCGCCGCCGAGATGGACGGCCGCTTGGTTCCCGGGGACGCCGCGATCGCCTCGGCCGAGGTGACTGCGGACGCCAGTTGGGCGGGCGCGGTCGAGGCGGGGCTGGACGGGACGGTCGAGTTCGACGCGGACGGCTTGGCGGCCGGGTTGTACGAGTTCACGGTCCGGTACACCGACGCGGAAGGGTTGTCGGTGGACGCCGGTTTCGCGGTGACGGTGGCGGCCGGGCCGGCGGTGAGGGGCAGGCGCCATGCGTTGATCCCGCAGGGCGGGACGGCCGAGTTCGAGTTGAGCGTGACAAGCGTGGCCGGGATCGCCTCGGCCGTGCCCTCGGATGTGCCGGAGGGGGCGGCCGTCCGGGCGGGGCTGGACGGGAGGGTCGTGTTCGAGGCCGGGCCGGGCCTGGCCGCGGGGGCGCACCAGTTCGCGGTCGCCTACACGGACAAGCTGGACCAGGTCAAGCGGGTGGCGTTCATGGTTTTCGTGCAGGGCGCCCCGGCGGGGGCGGGCCGGGTCTTGGAGACCCCGGACGACCTGACCGCGGTCGAGTTCGACCCGCTGGCGGATGTGACCGCCGGGTCGAATCTGCAGGCGTTGACCGCCGAGTCGTTCACGGCCGCGCCCGAGCGGGGCTCGCTGGAGCTTTTGGGCTCGGGCTTGGTCCGGTACGCGCCGGGGGTCGGCTGGGCGGGGGATGACCCGTTCACGGTGGCGGTGTGCGACGACTTGGGCCAGTGCGCCGATTTGGTTTACACCGCCAGGGTGGCCCGGGTTCACACCCCGCCCGAGCCGGTGGCCGCGCAGGGCGCCTCCCGGAACGTCGCCCTGGGCGGGCGGGCCACCTTGGAGGGGTCGGTCCGGGTTGACGCCGCCCGTGGCGTGTACGTGACGTCGGCGCAGGTCAGCGTCGAGGAGTGGCGCGCCGATTCGGTGATCGAGGCCCGCTTGGACGGGCAGGTGGACTTCGAGGCCGGGTCGTTGGCGCCGGGGGAGTACACCTTCACCGTCACGTTCACCGACTCTGAGGGCAGCACCGACGATGCCGTCTACACCGTCACCGTGATCGCCCCGCCGGTGGTCGGGACCGGCTTGGAGGCGCCGGTGGCGTTGGGCGGGCGGGTCTCGTTCGCCGAGTCGGTGACGACCGGCGGGTTGATCGCCTCGCGGGCGGTGACGGCCGCGCCGGCGGCCGGGCGGGTCGAGTTGGGGTCGGTGGTGTTCCACGCCGAGTCGGCCGCGCCGGGCCGGTACCCGTTCGAGGTCACCTACACCGACGACGTGGGCCAGGCCGCGGCCGCCACCTACACGGCGGTCGTGTTGGCG
>JAIROU010000194.1 GCA_031257375.1 Bifidobacteriaceae bacterium | reverse complement strand
GCAGGGCGGCCCGCTGATGCACGTCATCGCGGCCAAGGCGGTGGCCTTCAAGATCGCCATGTCGCCGGACTTCCGCGACCGCCAGGCGCGGACCCTGGAAGGCGCCCAGATCCTGTCCGAACGCCTCTCGGCCGGGGATGTGGCGGCGGCCGGGGTCTCGGTCCTGACCGGCGGCACCGACGTCCACCTGGTGCTGGTCGACCTGCGCGACTCGCCGCTCGACGGCCGCGGGGCCGAGGACCTCCTGGAGGAGGTCGGCATCACCGTCAACCGCAACGCCGTGCCCTTCGACCCGCGCCCGCCAATGGTCACATCCGGCCTTCGGATCGGCACCCCGGCCCTGGCCACCAGGGGATTCGGCCCGTCAGAGTTCGCCGAGGTGGCGGACATCATCGCGATCGCCCTGCGCGAGGGCGACGGCGCCGACGTGGCCGCCCTCAAAGCCCGCGCCGCCCGCCTGGGCGACAACTTCCCGCTCTACACAGGTTTGGCCCAGTGACCCCGCCCATGCCGCCGACCACGGCCCCAGCCACGGCGCCAGGCGCCAGGTGCGGTGGTCGCCGCCCGCCGATGCCGTCCGCGCCGTTCGGGGTCCGCTGGCCGGCGCCCCCGGCCACGGCGCCAGCCACGGCGCCAGGCGCCAGGTGCGGTGGCCGCCGTCCGGTTGAGTCCGCCAGGTCGGGGGTGTCACGGTGACACCGGCGGTTGCCCCCGGCGCCGGCGCGGGGTTCGCGGCGGGACGGGCCGAGGTGCTGGACGGGCGGCGCGCGGCATCGGACATAAAGGCCGACCTGAGAGCGCGGGTGGCGGCGTTGGGGGACTTGGGGGTGCGGCCCGGGCTGGGCACGGTGCTGGTGGGGGAGGACCCCGGATCGGTCATTTACGTGAACGGCAAACACCGCGACTGCGCCGAAGTCGGGATCGCCTCGATCCGGGTGGACCTGCCCGGCGACGCCTCCCAGGGGCGGGTGCTGGAGGCCCTGGCGGGGCTGAACGCCGACCCGGCCTGCACCGGGTACATAGTCCAGCTGCCGCTGCCGGGCCAGCTTGACGCCGAGGCAGTGATCAACGCCATCGACCCGGCCAAGGACGCCGACGGGCTGCACCCGGCCAACCTGGGGGCGCTGGTGCTGAACCTGGGCGCCCCGGCGGCCGCCCCGCAGCCGTGCACGCCGCGCGGGATCATCGAACTGATCCGGCGGGGCGGGGTGGACCTGCGGGGCGCGCACGTGGTGGTGCTGGGGCGCGGGATCACCGTGGGGCGGTCGATCGGGCTGATGTTCACCCGGCGCGACATAAACGCCACCGTCACCTTGACCCACACCGGCACGCTCGGGCTGCCGGGACTGCTGCGCCAGGCCGACGTTATAGTGGCGGCGGCCGGGGTGCCCGGACTGGTCCGCCCCGAGGACGTCAAACCGGGCGCCTGCGTGCTGGACGTGGGGGTCAGCCGCCGCCCCAACGCCGAGGGCAAACTGGTCGTGGTCGGGGACGTGGCCCCGGAGGTCGCCCAGGTGGCCGGATGGCTCTCGCCCAATCCGGGCGGGGTCGGCCCGATGACCCGCGCCATGCTCCTGACCAACGTGGTCGAAGCGGCCGAACGCCAGGCGGGCCTGCGCTGAGACGGCCGGACCGGCCGCTGACGCCGGCCTGGGCGTTGGCGTCAGCCGGGCTTCGAGACAGTCCCCAGCCGCCGCGGGGAACGGCGCGTCGGTGATGACCGCGCAGGTCAGCGCGCTGGCGTCGACTATCGCGGCGCGTCCGGCCCTTCCAGCAGGTCCAGGGCCTCGGCCACCTTCGACACGTCGATCATCATCGCGCCCATGCGCTCGACAGGTTGCTTGAAGGCGGCCCTCATGGGTCCGCGCGAGTGCTCAAGCCCGGCCACCGCTAATGAATTGACCGCCTGCGATAGCGACATGTGCCGCGTCCGGCTGAGTTCGCGGGCGGCGGCTGCGACCTCAGGGTCCAAGCGAACGGTGGTTCTCATCCGACAAACGTAGCATCACCGGTGCATCTGCCGCGGGCGGACGGCATCGGGCAACGAAACCGGCCTGGCCGGCCGGGCGCGGAAACCGGTGCCAGCCGTCGTACTCTGGCGTCCGCGGGGACTCCCGTGGACGGCCGGATGGCCCTACAATGGGGCGGTGCGCCAACGTCGGCGCGCCGCCTTGACTACCGAACGGCAGGACCTCCCATGAAGAAGCGCTGGTTGCTCCCATCTGTCTCATTCGCATTGGCCGCCAGTCTGATCGCCAGCCCGGCGATGGCCGCCCAGACCTCCGAGGAGATCGACGCCTCGGTCGCGACTTACGACCAACTGGTCGAGATCGTCACCGGCAGCGTCGATTCCGCCTACGGCGGGATCATCGGCACCGTCGATGACCTGGTGGCCGCGACCGTCCAAAGCACCATCGGGCAGCCGCAGGCGATCATCGACCTGGCCACCCCGCTGATCAAGGCGGCGCTGAAAGAGCAGATCGCCGCCTACATAGTGGACGACCGGATCGACGCGCTGGTCGATCAGGCGGTCGACGCGGTGGCCACCTCCGAGTTGTTGAACACCGTGCTGACGCACGAGTTCACCCAGGCGGTGATCGCGCGGACGGTCGGCTACGCGGTCGCTGACGTGGTCGCCTCGCTGGGGATCGACGCCGACAAACAGGCCAGCGTCGACTCGATCGTGGGACAGGTCTGGAACTCGCCGCTGGTCAGCGTCGGCACGGCGCCGACCCGGGTCAAGAGCGGGCTCGGCTCGCCCTTGTACGCCTTGGGGGTGGGCGTGAACACCTCCTACTACAACTACAACGTGACCGCCTGGAACCAGCGCCGGGTCTTGTTCACCAACGTCAACGACACGCCCAAGGAGATCACGGTGACCGGTTGGAACAGCACCAACGTCGGCACCTTGGCGTCCGGCACGGCTTATGTCAACGCCGGGGCGAAGACCGACTCGATCATCGCCGGGCTGTCCAACCTCGACTACGCCTCGATCCTGATCGACGCCGGGACCCGCGCCCTCAGCGACGAGGTCGAGTTGCGCGTGGCCGCCGCCATCGGTTGCGTCAAGGACCGGCTGGTGGCCGAGTTGCAAGGCGCCCTGGCCGGGATCGGGGTGGTGGCGGCGCTCGACCCGACCGAGTCTTGGGACGTGATCGGCGGCCAAATCCGCCAGGCTCTGCGGACCACCGCCCAGGACAAGCTGAACGAGGCGCTGGCCCGCCTGCCGTGGGTGGTCACCCCCGGCACCCCGGACGAGTCGTTCCACCAGACGATCCGGCGGGTGGCCGAGGGCGGCGCCGCCCACCTGGCCAACTGGGTGCGCAACATCGACTGGGCGGCGCTGCTGCGGGGCCGGTCCGCCGACGCCGGCCCGACCGCGCCGACGCTCAGCGTCAAGGCCGCCGCCAAGGCGATCACGAACGCGGGCGGCGTCGGCGTGACGGTCGAGGCCCGCGACGAGTTCGGCGTGGTCCTCCCGGCCGCGCCGCTGACGGCCCAGGTCACCTACTCGCTGGGCGAGTCCTGCGAGTTCCCGTCCGGCCAGGCGCCCTCCCGGCGGACCTGTGTCATCACCGCCGAATACGGCGGCCTGACGGCGACGGCATCGGTCGAGGTCTTCGACCCGACGGCCCTGGAGGCGCCGATCGGCGGCGAAGTGGTGCCGGGCGGGACCATCACCGCGGCGGCCCCCGAGGGCTGGCCGGCTCTCAAGCGGAGTTGGCAGCGCAACGGTTCCCAGTTCTCGACCGCCGCCTCCTACCGGCTGCCCTCGACCGAGAAGCTGGGCAACCAGATCGTCCTGGTCCAAACCCTTTCCTACGAGGGCCTGACCATTTCCGGCGCCTCGCCGGCGGCGGTGGTCGGGGTCGGCCCGGCCGCCTCGCTCAAGTTGACGCCGGTCGCCAAGGCCATCACCAACGCCGGCGGCGCGGCCGTCACGGTGGTGGCGCGCGACGCCCGGAACAACGTCATTCCCAGCGCCGCCGGTTCCGTCGCGTACGCCTACTCGCTGGGGGAGGGCTGCTCGTTCCCGACCGGCCAGGCGCCGTCGCGGCGG
>JAIROU010000153.1 GCA_031257375.1 Bifidobacteriaceae bacterium | reverse complement strand
CGTCAACTCTTGGGCCTCATCGATGACGATGTGCCCATAGGCCCAGGAGCGGTCGGCGCCGGCCCGCTCGGCCAAGGTCAGGGACGGCCCGGAGGCGGCGAAACGGTCCGCCAGCTGCTCGGCCGAGACCAACCCGCCGCCGGCGCCCTGCCCGGCCAGGACCAGTCCGGCGTACTCGACGTCCTGGCGCTGGCTCAAGGCGGCCTGGCGCGAGGCGGCCCGGGCCACCGAATCGTCCTCGCCCAGCAATTCGGCCGCCTCATCGATCAGCGGCACGTCGGAGACCGTCCAGGCCGACCCGGCCGGGCGGGCCAGGGCGGCCCGCTGGCCGGCCGACAACTGCGGCGCGCAATGCTCCAACAAGTGCGGCTTGGCCAGCAGATCCTCGACCAGGCGGGTCGGCGTCATCGGCATCCAACACAGGTTGATGGCGACCCGGACGTCGCGGGCGGATCGCAGGTCCTCGGCCACCTCGTCCAGGTCGGCCGCCCGCAGGTCGGCGCCGGACTGGTCGGAGAACTGCTTGGCCAGCCGCTTCAGCAGCTCGCGCACAAAGACATGGCGGGCCAGGTTGTGCGGTTTGCCGGTGGCGCGCGCCAGGCGGCGGGCGTCGGCCACATCGGCCCGGCGCAGCACCAAGTCGTGACCCAGGACCGGCAGGGCGATGTCCCGGCGGGGCAGGCGCTGGCGCTCCTCGACGGCCCGGCGGATGGTCTGGGCCATGTCGAGGCGGCCCTTGATGGCGGCCACCGCCGGGGTGTCGAGGGCGGCGCCGACGAACCCGGGCACCAACTCGGACATGGTGGTGGCCACCACGCCGGTCTCGCCCAGCGACGGCAGCACCCGGTCGATGTAGCGCAGAAAGATCTTCGACGGCCCCACCACCAGCACCCCCGAGGAAGCCAGCCGCTCGCGGTGGGTGTAGAGCAAATAGGCGGCCCGGTGCAGGGCGACGGCGGTCTTGCCGGTGCCCGGCCCGCCTTGGACCACCAGCGCCCCGGCCAGATCAGACCGGATGATGCGGTCCTGCTCGGCCTGGATGGTGGCGACGATGTCGCTCATGTGACCGGTCCGCCCGGCCGCCAGGGCGGCCATCAGGGCGCCTTCGCCGGCCAACTCGCCGGCTTGGTCGTCCGAGACGCCAGAGGCGGCCTCGAGGTCCAACAATTCGTCCTCGACCGCCGTCACCCGCCGACCGGTGGTGGTGATGTGGCGCCGCCGCGCCACGCCCAGGCGGTGATTCGGCGTCGCCTGGTAGAAGGCCTCGGCCGCCGGCGCCCGCCAATCGGTCAGCAATGGCCGCAGGTCCTCGTCCTGCAGGCCGATCCGGCCGATGTGGCGGACCTCGGCATCGTCCATCGTCAACGCCCCGAAAACCAAACGGTCCTCGACCGACTCAAGCTGGGCCAAGCGGTCGGCGTGGAGGGTGGCGAAGGCGTCGCGTTCGGACCGGTTCTGCGGCGAGCCCCCCGCCCGCGACGCTTTCACCTGGGCCAAACGCTGGCGCGCCTGGTCCCGCAAGTCCTCCAAACGCTGGTAGAGGCGGTCTAGGTAACGTTGCTCTCCAGCGATCGGAGAGGTGGTAGCGGCCAAAATCTGGTCCCTCCAGCCAAGCAAACAGGGCCATCAATTCTACTCCAAGACCGAGCCGTCCGCCCAGCCGCCCGCCGAGCCGTCCGGCCGGGAATACCTCGCCCGCCGGTCTTGTTGAGTACGGCGGAACACCAGATGGGGGAGTATATGGACAAGCTTTACACAATCAATCGCGACGCGGCCGCCAAGCTCGACCGCGCCCAGACCTCGCCGGTGCTGCTCTACGCCTTCGACGGCTTTGTCGACTCAGGGGTCGCCGCCGGCCTGGCCATCGGCGACATCATCGGGCAGGGCGAGGCCGAGCCGCTGGTCACCTTTGACGCCGACGAGTTCCTCGACTACCGGTCGCGCCGGCCGCTGATGACGTTCTCGTCCGAGGGCTGGTCGGGCTACCACCAGCCGCGTTTGGGCATCGATTTGGCGCACGATGCCGACGGGTCGCCTTTCCTGCTCATGTACGGCCCCGAGCCGGACTCGCGTTGGCAAGCTTTCACCGACGCGGTGCTCGAAGTGGTCGAGACTTTCGACGTGCGCCTGGCGATCGGCCTGCACGGCATGCCGTCGACCGCACCGCACACCCGCGAGTGGAAGGTGACCGGTCCCGGCAACGCCGGCGAACTGGTCGAACAGTTGGCCGGGCGGCCGGACGCGCAGCTTCAGATGCCCGGCAGCGCGATGGCGCTGGCCGAGCACAAACTGCGGGAGGTCGGGCGCGAGGCCCAGACGTTCGTGGTCCACGTGCCGCACTACCTGGCGCAGATGCCGTCCCCGATCGCCACCACCAAGCTGCTGACGGCGGTGAGCGCGGCCAGCGGGTTGAACTTCGACCTCAGCCGCATCGAGGCGGGCGCGGAAATCCAGCGCCAGCGAATCGAGCGGCAGATCTCCGAACAGCCGGAATTGGCCGAGGCGATCACTAAAATGGAGGCCGAGTACGACCGCCGCCCCCAGGTGGCGGGCCAGTTGTCGGCCCAGCGGATGCCCACCGGAGACGAATTGGCGGCCGAATTCGAGAAGTTCTTGGCCTCCCAATCGGATGAAGAACAGGCCGGTCCCTTTACCGATTGAGCCTTGACGTGTCAGAATCGTGCCTGCGGCAGTTTCGAGAGACGAGCGAGTGGCTTTCCGGCAGACTTGGCTGGCCTCATGGATCAGCGGTGCATTTGGAGGTCCAGCATCCGGCTGGGCCAGTGTCCCCGGAAGGAACAGCATTCATGGCTACAGGAGTAGTGAAGTTCTTCACTCCTGAAAAGGGTTACGGTTTCATCGCCCCAGACGGTGGAGGCCGGGACCTATTCGTCCATTACTCAGCAATTCAGTCAGACGGCTTCAGGACCCTGGAGAAGGATCAGCAGGTCGAGTTCGACATAGTCGATTCGCCCAAGGGTCCCCAGGCCGCGAACGTCAAGCCCCGCTAGACAAATCAACCCAAGACCGGCCTCGGTCCGCCGGGGCCGGTCTTCGTGTTGCCCGAACCCGCGCTCAAGTCCCCCGGCGTGGGGCGTCTTGTCTCCAGTTGGTCGTTCCCGAGCGCGCCTGCCCGCACCTGCCCGCACCTGGCGCCTGGCGCCGTGGCTGAGTCTCACTCAGTTTTCGCGCGCGATGCCGCCCGGCGGCGCCGCGGCCGAACGACCGCACCTGGCGCCTGGCGCCGGGGCTGAGTCTCACTCAGTTTTCGTTGGGGGAAGGGCGGGACCGGGAGGGGTGAGGCGACCCAGTGGCGGAGTCCGGGGCCGGACACCCGGCGGGCGGGGAAGCCGCCGGCCAGGCGGCGGGTCAGATCGGCCGCTTGGGCTTCGGTCGGCGGCGCGGCGGCGCCGATCAGGACCGCGTTGCCACGGCGCCGGCCGCGCCACTGGCTCGGCTCCGCGATGACCGCCACGTGGTCGAAGACGTCGAACCAGGTCCGAGCCTCCAGGCGGGTGGCCGGCAGGCCGGGCTCGTCGCCGCAATTGGCCAGGTAGAGGCCGCCCGGGCGCAAGGCTCGGGCGGCCGCTTGGGTCGCCGCCAGGTCGGTCAACCGATCCGGCGTCCGCCCGTTGGCGTCAAACACGTCCCTGATAATCAGGTCGTGCGCGGCCGGTGGGCGGGCCAAAAGTGTGACGGCGGCATCGTCCACCCGAATGCGCAAGACCGGCGCCCGGGGCAACGCCACCTGGGCGCGCACCGCCGCCGCCAACTTGGCGTCGATCTCGACCGCCAGGTGGCGCGAGGCCGGCCAGCGTCGCAGCACCGCCCTGGGCAAGGAGCAGGCGCCCGCGCCGAGATGCAGGCAGCGCAGCGGCGCCCCGGCCGGGAAGACGGCTTCGACGGCGGCCATGATCCAGTTCATGTACTCGAACTCGAGCAGGTCCGGGCGGGAGCCGAACCACTGCGAGGAGGCCCAGCCGTTGACGTCAAGGGTGACCGAATCGCCCTCGGTCCTGAAAACCGCCAAGCCGGTGTCGATCGGGAAGGGTTCGGGCGAGATCACATCATCCATAATGGCGGGTGTGGGACGGACGGTCATGCACGTCGACATGGACGCCTTCTTCGCCTCGGTGGAGTTGATGAGCCGGCCGGAACTGCGCGGCCTGCCGGTGATCGTGGGCCGCGGGTCCGGCCGGGGGGTGGTCGTGGCGGCCACTTACGAGGCCCGCCGCTTCGGCGTCCATTCGGCGATGCCGGTGGCCCAAGCCCGGCGCCTGTGCCCCTCGGCGGTCATGATCGAGCCGCACCACGCCGCCTACGCCGCTGTGTCGGCCGAGGTCATGGCGATCCTGGCGGACATCACGCCGGTGGTCGAGCAGGTCTCAATCGACGAGGCCTTCCTGGACCTGACAGGCGCCCTGGCGCGGCTCGGGCCGGCCGCCGGAATCGGCCAGTCGATCCGCCGAAGCGTCAACGAACGGTTCACGATCACCTGCTCGGTCGGCATCGGACGGTCGAAGTCGGTCGCCAAGATCGCCTCCAAACTGGCCAAGCCGGACGGCCTGGTGGAGGTTCCGGCCGAGCGGACGCTGGCGTTCTTGCGCCCGCTGCCGATGTCTGAGCTGTGGGGGCTGGGACCCAAGACCGCCGCCGTCCTGGCCGGGCTGGGCCTGGCCACGATCGGGGACCTGGCGGACGCCCCCGACGCCATGGTCGTCCGGGCGGTCGGCCAAGCGCAGGCCGCGCACCTGTTGGCGCTCGCCCGGGGGCACGATGACGCCCCGGTCGTGACGCGCCGGGCTGAGAAGTCGATCGGCGCCGAGGAGACCTTCGCCCACGATCTGCGCTGGGGCGATGACCTGCGCCGCGAGGTGCTCCGCATGGCGGACAAAGCCGCCCACCGGCTGCGCCGGTCCGGGCTGATGTGCGCGACCGTCTCGATCAAACTGCGGACGGCCGATTTCAAGACCTTCACGCGCTCGCGCAGCCTGCCCGCGCCGATCGACCGGACCAAGGCCATCAACGAGGTCGCGCAGGCGCTGGTGGCCGGGCTCGGCCCCGGCCGGGGCAGCGTGCGCCTGGTCGGGGTGCGCTTGGAGAACCTGGTCAAACGGTCCGGTCGGCCGGTCCAGCCGACCCTTGACCTGGGTTCGGACGATGACTCCGGGGTGGACCGGGTGGCCGACCAGATCCGGCGCCGCTTCGGCGACGGCTCGATAACCTCCGGCACCTTGCTCCCATGACCGCCCGCAGTCGCCCGCAGCCGCCCGCCCGCCGATGCCGCCGACCCGCCCGCCGATGCCGCCGACCCGCCCGGAGGCGGCGGCCCGAGCGCCCTCTGGACGCCTTCAGCGGTCACACGTTAATCCCATGACGAACGGTGCTGCGCGGCCCGGCGCTTGAAAGTATGCTTTAAGGAGCAAGCGGGAATTGGGGAGGTGACAGCCATGCCACTATCTGAGTACGAGCAACGAGTTCTGGATCAGCTTGAGGCTCAGCTTGCCTCGGAGGACCCCAAGCTGAGCGATCGCATGGCGGCCCCCGCTTCGCCCCGCCGCATTCGCGTGGCGCTGGGCGTGGGCGGCGTCTTGATCGGCCTGGTGGCGTTGGTGGCGGGCCTGGCGGTGTCGCAGGTCTGGATCTCGTTCGCCGGATTCTTGCTCATGTTCGCCGGCGCCTATGTCGCCCTGACCAAGCCGAAGCCGCTGCCGGGCGGCGCCGCCCAGGCCGCGACCTCCCAGGGCAAGACCCCCCAAGGCCCGAACCCCAAGGGCCAATCGCGCAAACCGGGCCTGTCAGACCGCTTCCTCAAACGCTTCGATGACCGCGACGGCATCTGACCGGGGGGCCGCTTAGAACGCCGCGCCGCCCCAGGGGCGTCCCCCGGGCTGCGCGCGGGCGCGGAATGCGGGTTTGATGCCGATCTGCCCCGCGATGGCGGTCCGGCCCGGGGCAGATCGGTCGGAAAGCCGCAATTCGGTCCTGAGGGGCGGGCTGTGGCGCGCGCGTGGGCGCGGAATGCGGGTTTGATGCCGATCTGCCCCGCGATGGCGGTCCGGCCCGGGGCAGATCGGTCGGAAAGCCGCAATTCAGCCTCAAGGAGCGGTCTCTGGGGCGGGCGCGGGCGCGGAATGCGGGTTTGGCGCCGATCTGCCCCGCCCGGGCGGGGCGGCCCCGGGGCAGATGCGCGTCAAAGTCGCAATTCGGCCCTGAGGGGCGGGCTGTGGGGGCGCGCAGGCGCGGAATGCGGCGTAGACGTCGATTCGCCCCGCCCGGACCGGCCGAGAGCCAGAGTTGAGCCCGGCCCGCTCCGGCGGCGCGGTTGGTCTGGCTCCCCATTCCGCTCCACCGGACGCCGCCCGGCCGCCGGAACCGAGCCGCCGACCCCCAATCGGTCCTCAAGAACCTCGATCCTCGGGGCCCGCCGGTTGCGGCGCAGCAGGTCAGCGACCACCTGCGGAAGTCGCGCCAAGCGCGCCGCCTGACCAGGACGGCTAACGCGATTCGGCCGATCCCAGGCCCCAACCACGGCCCCGAACAGCGGCGTTCACAATCCATCCACTTCTCTCCACCAATTGACCAGTGAAAACATCCGGGATTTGGGCGAAACGGCCGTGCTGGGGTGAATGTGTGGTTTGTTTTGGAGTAGGGTGGAGGACTAGCCGTGACAGATCGCGCCAAGCCCGGAAGGAGGTGCCGTGAGCGAAGCCTGGGGCGCGTCATTCGTCAAGCTGGATGACAAGAACAGGGTCATTCTGCCGCCCAAGGTCAGGGCCGCCTTGGCGGATGGCACCTACCTGACCCGGGGCCAGGACGAGTGCGTCTTCCTGTTCTCCAGACCCCAGTTCGACGCCCACCGCGAGCGCTACCGGGCGCAAGCGCCCGCGGGCATGCCGGCCATGGCTTTCGACCGCATCTTCTATTCGTCAGTGGTGGTCCAGGACATCGACAAACAGGGCCGCATCTCGATCCCCCAAATGTTGCGCGAATACGCCGGATTGACCCGCGACCTGGCCGTCATCGCGATGGAGGAACGGATGGAGATCTGGGACGCCGGCCGCTGGCAGGCCTACCTGGACCAGTACCTCGAGCAGTACTCGCAACTCGGCGAGGGGGTGAGGTAACGCCTCTCGACGGGTCGATCAGACCGCACGACTTGGTCTCCGCCCCGCCAACCGGTTCTGACGCCACTTCCCCGGCGCCAGACCCGACCGGCGGGTTGGGGACCTGGTCGGGTGGAGGAGGACGCCCGACCAAACCAGTAAGCCGTTACCGGCGAAACCGCCAACGCTCTAGAAAGGACCGCCAATGGCGCCAGAACGCGAGGGGCACACACCCGTTGCCCCAGAGCGTTTCTTGGAGTTGGCCGGTCCGGCTTTGGCGCGCCCGCAGGCGGTCTACGTCGACGCGACGGTCGGCCTGGGCGGCCACGCCGCCCTGGTGGCAGACCGTTTCCCGGCCGCCCGCATAGTCGGCCTGGACCGCGACCCGACGGCTGTCGCCCAGTCCCAGCTTCGGCTGGGCCCGGCCGCCCAGGTGGTCCAGGCGCGGTTCGGGGACTTGGCCGCAGTTTTGGACGCCCAGGACGTGCCCGCCGCCGATGCCGTCTTGTTCGACCTCGGCGTCTCTTCCGTTCAGTTGGACCGCGACGAGCGAGGTTTCGCCTACTCCCGCGACACCGGCCTGGACATGCGGATGGACCCCTCGACCGGGCCGACCGCGGCCGAGATCTTGGCCACCTACTCGCAGGCGGAGTTGGCCAAGGTCTTGCGGGACTTCGGCCAAGAGCGGTTCGCCGGGCGGATCGCCGCCGCCGTCGTGGCGGCCCGCGCCGCCGGGGCGGTCGAGCGTTCGGGCCAACTGGTCGAGTTGATCCGCCAGGCTGTCCCGGCCCCCGCCCGGCGCCGCGGCGGGCACCCGGCCAAGCGGACTTTCCAGGCTCTCCGGGTGGCCGTGAACGGGGAGTTGGACCAATTGGCGGCCGGTTTGCCGCAGGCCGTCGAGCGCCTGAAGCCAGGCGGACGGATAATCGTGATGAGCTATCAGTCGCTTGAGGACCGGATCGTCAAGGCCGTCCTGCGGGCTGGCGCCGAGTCGACCGCGCCACCCGACCTGCCGGTGGAGCCGGATCAGTCCAAGCCCTATTTGCGCCTGCTGACGCGGGGGGCCGAGCCGGCCTCGCCCGCCGAGCGGGCCGCCAATCCGCGCTCCGCGCCCTTGCGGCTGCGCGCCGCCGAGAGAATCAGGGAGACGCCATGAGTGCCGTCCCGGCCATCGCCCCGGTCCGCCGCGCGACCGGCCGCCCAGCCGCTCCGGCCCCCCAGTTGCGGCTGGTGGCGGCGCCGAAGCGGCGCCGCGGCTTCCAGGTTTACGTGGCCGTCTGCCTGACCATGCTGCTGGGCGCGCTGGGTGCGGTGCTCTGGCTGAACACGGCCCTGGCCGCGGGGGCCTTCGAGATTCACGAGCTCGAGGTCAAGCTCAGCCAACTCGAGATCGAGCGGGAGGTCATCAACGAGCAGTTGGTGGCGCTGGCCGAGCCGCAGGGGCTGGCCGCCCGCGCCAGCCAGTTGGGCATGATCGAGGCCCCCGCCACCGGCTACATAATTCTGCTCGACAAGCGGATCGTCGGCTCGGCCCCGGCCGCCGGGGCGACCGACCCCGAAACCGGCGAGGAGCTGACCGCCGACCAGTTGGACGAAGCGGCAGCCCAGGCCGAGGGCGCCGCGGGCGCTGCGGCGGGAGCCGAGCAATGAGTCACTGGCCAGACCCACCGCGACGTGGCGGAGGCGGGTTCACAACGGGCGACCCCGGGGCCGCCGGGGCGCCTCGGCCGCGAGCCCGGTCGACTGGTCGTTCAGTCGGGGACGGGCGGGCGCGCGCAACCGGCCCCGAGTGGCGCATCGACCCGGCTCGCGCCGATGACAGATCGCCAAGGCCGACCAGGGGCGGGAGTCCGGCCGGGCGGGCGACCCAAGCCGGGCGGGCGACCCAAGCCGGGCGGGCGACCCAAGCCGGGCGGGCGACCCAAGCCGGGCGGGCGACCCAAGCCGGGCGGGCAACCCAAGCCGGGCGGGCAACCCAAGCCGGGCGGGCGACCCAAGCCGGGCGGGCGACCCAAGCCGGGCGGGCAACCCAAGCCGGGCGGGCGGCCCAAGCCGGGCGGGCGGCCCAAGCCGGGCGGGCGGCATCGGGAACCCGCCCCCCGTCCCGAACCCCCCAAGCGCCCAACCCGCCGGGCTGGCTCGGCCGGGCCTGGAACGGCTTGACCGGGATCGGGCATCCGGCCCGGCGCCAGAACATCGTGCGGGTGGCGGTGGCGCTGGCGCTGGCCCTGTTCGCGGGCCGGCTGGTGCAGTTGCAGGTGATCGACGGCCCGGCGGTGGCGGCCGAGGGCCAGCAAAACCGGATGGTGACCACCGTCCAACCGGCCGAGCGCGGGCAGATCGTGACGGCCGACGGCACTGTGCTGGCGACCGACGTGGCGCGCTACGAGATCCAGGCCAACCCCAAGGTGATCACCGCCAAGGACGGCGCGGGCGAGTTCATCGGCCCCGGACCGGCCGCGCTGGCCGAAGCGCTGGCCCCGCTGGTCGGACTCGACCAAGCCGAATTGGAAGCCGACCTGGGCCTAAGCGACCAGACCTGGGTGCCGCTGGTCCGCCACGCCACCCAGCAGCAATGGGACCAGGTCAGCCAACTGGTCGAGGGCTACATCGCCAAGGGGATCGACCCCGGCGTCTACGCCTCGAAGCATTATGTGAGGGCGTATCCGGCCGGGACCTTGGCCGGGAACCTGGTCGGCTACCAATACGAGACCGAGCAACTCGAGGGCGTCAAACAATACACCGGCCTGGAGGACGAACTCGGCGAGCACCTGGCCGGGAAGGCCGGGCGGATCGAGACCGAGGTCGGCGGCAACCAGCAGCCGATCCCTGGCGGCAAGGTGGTCTCTGACCCGGCCGAGCCGGGCTGCGACGTCCACTTGACCATCGACTCGACCCTCCAGTACGAGGCCCAGCAGTTGATCGACGCCCAGGTCGCCAAGACCAAGGCGCGCGGCGGGATGGTCGTCGCGATCGACATCCCGACCGGCGAGATCCTGGTCCTGGCCGATTCGGGCGCGCCCGACCCGGCCAAGCCGACCGGGGCGATGAACTCCAGAGCCTTGGAGACGATCTTCGAGCCGGGCTCGATCGGCAAGGTCGTGACCATGGCGATGTTGCTGGAGGAGGGCGTCGCCACGCCGCTGAGCCAGTATTCCGTGCCCAGCCAGCTAACCTTGGGCGGCCAGACCTTCGTCGACTCGTCCAGCCATGGCACCTACTCGCTGACCCTGACCGGCGTCCTGGCCAAGTCCTCGAACGTGGGAACGTTGCTGGCGGCCCAGTCGACGGCCGACCAAACCCGCTACGACTACCTGAAAAAGTTCGGCTTCGGCGAGCCGACCGGCGTCGAACTGCCCGAGGCGGTCGGAGTGGTCCACCAGCCCGGCGTCTACCCCGCCCACGACGGCGACCCCTACTGGGACGGGCGGACCGCCTACAACGTCTTGTTCGGCCAGGGCCTGACGGTCAACGCCCTGCAGGCGACCGAGGTCTTCGCCACCCTCGGCAACGGCGGCGCGCACATCGCCCCGCGGCTGGTCAAGGGCTGGACCTGCGGCGAGGGCGAGTTCGAGGCCGCCCCGGCGGCCGCCGCCGCACCGGTCGTCTCCCAGGCCACGGCCGCCCAGTTGGTGCAGATGATGGAGCAGGCGGTCGAGTCCGGCACTGGCACTAGCGCCAAGGTCGAGGGCTATCGCACGGCCGGCAAGACCGGCACGTCGCAGATGTTCGAGGACGGCGGCCAGTTCTACGTCGGCTCGTTCGTCGGGTTGCTGCCGGCCGAGAGCCCGCGCGTCGCGATCGGCGTCTACATTGTCGACCCGAAGGCCGAGGGCTACTACGGCGGCACGGTCGCGGCGCCGGTCTTCGAGCAGGTGGCCGCCTCGGCCGTGGACCGCTTGGGGGTGCCGCCCTCGACCACGCCGCCGTCCGCCCTGCCGTTGGAGTGGTGAGGCCATGTTGCGTCCGGCCCGCGTCCGCCAAGCCTCTTTGCACGATGCCGCGCGCCAACTCCCAGCCGCCCGGCTGGCCGGCGGCCCAGCCCGGTTCGGCGGCCTGACCTTGGCCAGTTCCGAGGTCCGGCCGGGCGACCTGTTCGTCGCCCTGCCCGGCGCCAAGACTCATGGCGCCCGCCACGCCGCCGCCGCCCTGGCGGCCGGGGCGGCGGGGGTGGCGACCGACCCGGCCGGGGAGCGGCTGATCGACCCGGCGACGCCCCGGTTGGTGG
The DNA here is from genome assembly GCA_031257375.1 of Bifidobacteriaceae bacterium. Taxonomy (GTDB): domain Bacteria; phylum Actinomycetota; class Actinomycetes; order Actinomycetales; family WQXJ01; genus JAIRTF01. The sequence continues at coordinate 394 of JAIROU010000153.1, read as the reverse complement.
CCCCGGACCTGCGGTCCCACCTGGGCGGCTTGGCGGCCTGGTTCTACGGCCATCCGGCCGAGCGCCTGACCCTGGTCGGGATCACCGGGACCAACGGCAAGACCTCGACCGCCCATCTGCTCGAGGGCGCGCTCGGCCGGCATTTCGGGAAAGTCGCCCTGTTGGGGACGATCGTCGCCCGGATCGACGGCCGGGAGGTTCCGTCCGTCCGCACCACCCTGGAGGCCCCGGACCTCCAGGCCGCCTTCGCCGCGATGGTCGAACAAGGCGTCGGGGCCTGCGTCATGGAGGTCTCCTCGCACGCTTTGGACCAGCACCGGGTTGACGGGTTCGCCTTCGACGCCGTCGCCTTCACCAATCTGAGCCGCGACCACTTGGACTACCACCGGTCGAT
>JAIROU010000119.1 GCA_031257375.1 Bifidobacteriaceae bacterium | reverse complement strand
CTCGACCTCGGCCGCCGATGCCGTCTTGAACAGGTGCAGGTCGCTGCCCGGCGTCGACGTGGCCGCCCGCAGGCCGGGCGTCAGGTCGATGGCGTCGGCCGGCGCGATCGAGGCGGTGTTGTCCAGTCGCAGGTCGGAGGCGGCGAGTCCGGGGTCGTAGACCACCCGGTAGGTGATCTCCTGGGCGGCGCCCGCCGCCAGCGGGCCGGACCAGGTCAGAGTCTGGGCGTCGGCGTCCCAAACCGCCCCGGCCGGGCGGACGGACTCGACGGCCAAGGCGGCATCGTCCAAGACCCCTGACAGGTCGTCCGTCACCCGGGCCGGGTCGGCGGCGGTGTACGCGGCCTGGCCGACGTTCGTCAAGGTGACCGTGTAATCCGCGTAATGCCCGGCCTCGTGCAGGCCGGACGTGTCAACCCGCTTGGCGACCGTCAGGCCGGGCAGTTTGACGGTCGATTGGACCGGTTGGTCGTCGCAGGTCGACACGATGACCTGGAGGGCGTCGGCCTGCTGGGCCGGGCACTGGCCGGCCGTGACCTGGTTAAGGCGGGTGGGCTCGAAGCCGGGCGTGACCGCGCCGGAGTAGGCCACCTTGACCGTCTCGCCGGCCTTGAGCGGCGAGCTCCAGGTCAACTTGCCGTCCGCGAAGACCCCCTGGCCGGACGAGGCCGGAGTGCCGGCGCTGTATTCGGCGGCGCCGATCCGCCAGTCGCTCATGTGCTGCGGCAGCGCGTCGACCACGCTGGCCGGGGCGGCGGCGGTGAAGTCGGCGTTGCCGGTGTTCTTGAGGGTCAACTCGTAGGCGATCCGGCGGACGCCGCCGTCGGGCGCCTCCAGACGGCCGGTCTTGGCGACCAGGTCGAGATGGCGGCTCTTGAACTGGCGCCCGGCTTGCAGGTCGGCGTCGGCCGAGAGGTCGTTCCAGACGTTGAAGGAGATCGTCGCCAGATCGCCCCAACCGCTGTTCTTGGTCGGGTCGAAGGGGTCTTTCCAGCCGTGCACAAACGCCCCGGTCTGCTCGATCCCCTCGGCCGGGGTGGCGATCAGCTTCGGCTCGGTCGTCATGGTCTCCCGGTAGTCGTCGCCGCTCGGCCGCCGGGCCGCCACGTCGGTGTCATCCCAATGGATCGACGGCCAGACCGGGTCGCCCCCGGCGCGGGCGACCTGGTAGCCGGCCAACTGCTGGATCCGGACGCCGCCGCTGAGATGCTCGATGTCGTAGAGCGTCAGGTGGTACTCGTTGCCCCTGACCAGCCTGACCGTCAGCTTGGGCTGGGGGCCGTCGCCCGGCACGGGCCGGCCCAGGGCGTCCAGGCCGTCCCAGCTTTGGGTAACGGCCTGCCCGGGCGTCAACTGCTGGAAGCGTTTGACCACGTCGGCCGCGTCGGTCAGGTCGCCGTCGCCGTTCACGTCCACCGCCACCTCGTAAACGCCTTTGAACTCGCCCAGGTCGAGTTTGACCGAGGTCGCGTAGGGGCGCTCCGGGTCGACCGGCGAGGTCGGCGTCAACTCAACGATCTGCGGGGTCGCGGGCACCTGGTAGCGGGGGTAGACCGGGCCGTCCCAGCCCTGGGCGGCGGTCAGGACGGCGGGCAGGTCGTCCGCCGGGGGGTCGGGGAACAGCAGGAAGCTGCGCCCGCAGCCGTTGGCCTCGGCGCCGCCGATGGCGTGGGGCGGCATTGGGTAAGACCCGGTGAACGATGCCGACCGGTTGGTCGGCCAGCAGGTCCCGGCGTCGTAAACGCCCAGGGCGTCGGCCTGGAAGCTGGACGACACGCCCATGAACCCGGCCATATCGACCTTGAAGACGGTGCCGTCGTCGCCCACCACGTAGGTGGTGGCCAAGTCGACCTCGCCGTGCGGCCCGAAGACGGCCGGGTCGAGGGTGTTCAGATAGCCGACCTGCTCGGCGTACCAAGTCGGGGCGAAGACGCGGCCGACCCTGTCAACCCCGTTGGCGGTGACCCAGAGGTCTTCGCGCAGGTAGATCTGGGCGCCGTTCTCGACCAGGTTGGGCGAGTCCCAGACCACCTTGAAGGCGCCGTCGGCCGCGGCCGCGGCGGCGGCCTCGCAGCTCTCCCCCAGGCCGTCGGCCGTGCAGGTCGCCAGCTGGGCGCCGGACGGGGCCAGGATCCGGACCCGCACCTGCGGGTTGGACGGCAGATGGGCCCGGTCCGGATCGGGGGCGCCGTACGGGTAGCGGTAGGCGGACAGGCTGGTCGCGTGGATGACCTCGCCCGCCTTGGCGTAGGCGTACCAGGTGCTGTCGAGCCGCACCGAGCCCACCGCGGTCCAGTTCAGGAGCTTGGTCACGCCCTCGACGCCGGGGCGGTGGTGGGCGGGTGCGGCCTCGGCCGGCGGCGACGGCGCCGCCACGAGCCCGGCCAGCGCCAGGGCGGTCGCCAGCCCGCCCGCCAGGCGGGCGCGGATGCGGTGGTTAGACATGGTGTTCCCTTCGACAGACGGTTGGTCAGTCGATCATCGGGCGCCGGCCCGCGCCGCCGCCGCCAGATGGGCCGAAACCTGTGGATCGGTATTTCTACCGCCCCTTGGTTCACAAAGGGTGTGTCCCCAGGTTTGAGACGAAAGGACCGTCCCTTGGTTCACAAAGGGTGTGTCCCCAGGTTTGAGACGAAAGGA
>JAIROU010000035.1 GCA_031257375.1 Bifidobacteriaceae bacterium | reverse complement strand
CGCTGGAGCGACATCCCCATCCGGGGAGGATACCCCGTTCGGAGGACCGGCCGGAGATGAGGCTGGGGCGGCGGCGACGGCATCGGGCAACGAAGGCTAGAAAGTGGCGGCGCTGGCGGACGCTGACTGGCTGGCCAGCACCGCGGCGGCGCTGGCTATCCCCGAGCGGGCGCTGGCGGCCTACGCGGGGGCGGCGCTGGCGGCGGGCGACTTGGCGCCTGACTGCCACCTGGGCTGGAACACCCTGGCCGCGATCGGCTTGGTCGAATCCGAACACGGCGCCTTCGGCGGGGCGATCCTCGCGGCAGACGGCCTGGTGAGCCCGCCCATCATCGGGGCGGCGTTGACCGGCAGCACGACCGCCCAGGTCGCGGACACCGACAAGGGCGTTTGGGACGGCGATCCGACCTGGGACCGGGCGCTCGGCCCCATGCAGATCCTTCCCGCCACCTGGGCCGCCCACGCCCGCGACGGCAACGGCGACGGGCGCCTGGACGTCCACCAATTGGACGATGCCGCCCTCACCGCCGCCCTTTACCTCTGCTCGGGCGGCCGCGACCTCAGCGCCGAGGCGGATTGGATCGCGGCCATCGCCGCCTACAACCCGGGTGCGGACTATAACAACCGCGTGGCCGAAGCCGCCCTCGCCTACGGCCAGTCCTGAACCCATCCCTCTGACCGGTTCTTGCGGCGCAGGTGGGTGGGCAAGCGTATCGAGACCGGTGGCTCCAAGGAGTGCGGTGCCACATTCTGGGGCCGCTCCCCCAGCCGCGTGTAGTTGCCCTGGTACCCCAGCCGCCGAGCAGGAAGCCGACCGTCACCTGCGGCCCAAGCAAAAGCCGCTCGCCGGGCTGCGCGGCGCGTCTGCCTCTGGCGGCTAGAGAGCCAAGCCGATGTCGGCAGAGCGTTGAAGCGGTCCGATCTGACTGGGCGCCGAGTTCGCCAGTCTGGCCAGAGCCTTCCGGGCGCGGGCCGCGTCGATGCGTTCGGCTTGGCTGCCCGGGTGGAGGCGGAGCGCGGCCGGCCCGGTGTGGTTCCACCGATCGCGCTGGGCGGCGATCATCGCGGTGCGGGCTTCCCGCCGAAGCCCTGAACCGGCGGCAGAAGACGGCGATGACTTGTCGGGCCTGTCGCTCGATGAACAGTCTCTGCGTCATCGCATAGACAACCCTCCGCCTCACGCACCCGTCAACCGTCGTTGACGCCTCCGGCGCCGTCCACTATTGTTGACGAGTGATCAGGGATAGCGCTAGGAGGCACGGCGTCGCTGATCCGGACATGGAGCATGTGGTCAGGCAATGGCTGGTCCTCCATGAGTTGACCGATCCGCAGGGCACGCCCTTCCTCCTCTACGTTGGCCCTGACACGGCCGGCCGGATGCGGGAAGTCGGGATCAACGCGCGCGGCGACATAGTGCATGCCATGCCCGCTCGCCCGAAATACCTGCCAAGAACCAAATACTCTCCAAGGTGATAGCTATGACAGACCTGACCGACGAACAGTACGCCGACTGGATGGAAAACGCCGACGGCGGCCGTGGGCCCACGCCAACAGCGACGTTCGAACGCGCCGATCTGGAAACACTTCTCGCCGCAGTAAAGGGGCGCGACCATGCCGAGGACCAGTTGTCCCAAGCGGTAGCGATAGTCCGTGCGCGCGGCGCATCGTGGTCAGTGATCGGCAGTGCTCTGGGCCTGTCCAAACAAGGCGCCCACAAGAAATATGCTCGGAGACTCTTCGCGGACTCGAACCGATGACCGTCCGATGCCGTCGGCCACCACCCGAACTCGTGGACCGAACCCGTGGATCGAATTCGTGGGGCGACAGGCACTAGCGGTGGTCTGAATCGCCGGATGTTGCCGACACAACCCACTCGGGTCGGCTAGTAACCCCAGCTTGCCACCGTCCAGGTACTGGCCGGGCCGTCTCGCTCGACGAACCACAACCAATCCGAATAGTCCTGGTTGGGGTTGAAGCCGCTCTCGGCGCCGCGTCGGCCGACATGGAAGTCTGAGCTGAAGACGATCACGTTGTCCCAGCTCACGCCGCGGTCGGAAGCGCTTGTATAAGCGAGGTGCTCGGCGGCCAGCCGGTCGGACTCAGACTCGTCGTAGGCGATGCGCAGCAGGCTGCACCCCTCGAAGTCCTTGAACTTTTCTAAGACCGCCATCTGGGCCGCTTCGACCTCGGCGGCGGTGAAGCGGGTGGCCTCGCCGATTTCCGCCACCGCGCCGTCGGTCCGTCCCGGCGGCTGCGGTCCGAACAGTACAAACGCGACCGCCACTAACGCCACCAGGATGGTTGCGGCTGCCGTCGCCAGGGTGTATACAACCCTTCGCCGTTTAATCCGACCAACCCCCCATTTCAATCGTCGAGTAAAGGCCTCAATCCTAACGCGGTCGCTAGACCGCCAACTGCGGGCCGCACCGCCACTACGACTGGCGGCGCGAACTGACTGGTCATGGCTGTGCCTCCTACCCGGAGTACCAGCGGGTGTGGCGGGATCTCGCCCAGCGGATCGCCGCTGACTCCGCCGCAGACGTCGAGGTGGAGCTGTTCAGCCTTCCAGGGCGCTGGGCGCCTGCAACAGTCGGCGAGACCTGGCCGACAAGTCGTTGACCTGCGGATACGCTGTGGCTTCGGGTCAGAGCCCTTCAGCGCTGACCTCCACCCGGTGATGATCCGATTCCCACCGCGCGCGATACTCGTTCAGGCTCAGGAGGTTCGCGCCGCCCGCATAGTCAGGATCGGCGATCTGAACGCAGTCTGACGACTCGCCCTGCCCTTCGCCGGATCGCCAGATCGGAAGCCCAAAGTGGAGGGTTGGGACTGCTGTAAGGCCCGCTGAGCTTAGAAGCAGCCCTCTGACCTGGGCGTTTGAGCCACCTATCGGACTCGAACCGATGACCGTCCGCTTAGCCGACGGCTGTTTTCAGCCGTTTGTGGACAGTGGCCACTAGTTGGCGTTGTCGCAGGTCCGATGCCGTTTTTACTTGCGTCTGCGCCCCGATCCTTGCCGCTGGTTACCGCTCAAAATGGAGCGGTATATGGAGGGTTTCCGGCTGCGCGACGGCGGTGCCGCCGAAAGAGACTGCGCAGATAACAGTTGTCCATCTGCGCACAATCGCGTAGGCTCTGCCCATGGCTGAACCGCTGTTGACCCTCGACCCGGACCAGGTGGACGGGGCTTCCCCGACCGCTACGCTGCCCGCCTGGGCCGACGACTTGCTCGCCCGGGTGCGCGCCGCCGCCCAGGCGGGCGAGACCGTCACCGTCACGTCCGACGTCCGGATGCTGACCCCAGCCCAGGTTGGGCGTCGCTTGGGCGTGTCTCGCTCCACCGTCACCCGCCGCATCGCCAAAGGCGAGATCCACGCCGTCATGGTCGGCAACCGGCATCGCATCCCGTACCCCGAGTACCAGCGGATCCGGCGGGAACTCGCCCAGAGGATTGCCGCGGACTCCGCCGAGGACGTCGAGGCGGAACTGTTCGGGTGACGGCCGAGCCCTTCCTCGCCTTCTTGGACGCCAACGTCCTTGCCCGGCCGGTCACGCGGACTCTTCTGCTGCTCAGCGGGCCCCCAAGCGGGTTCGCGCCGGTTTGGAGCGCCACAGTCGAAGCGGAAGCCGACCGTCA
>JAIROU010000005.1 GCA_031257375.1 Bifidobacteriaceae bacterium | reverse complement strand
CACTTTTCTGAAACTTTGGACAAAGCCAATATTGGCGCGATATGAGCGGAGGAGAAGAGCAGAGTAAGGAATAAAGGAGACAGCCGTATTTGTGATTATAACACCGATATTCGGAAAGGGAAATCCTATTTTTCTCCGCCCGTCGCGGGACGATTACGCGGCGTTTCTGACTTTGTGTTCAGTTTCCCGATTTACTAAATTTTCTAAAAAGTGTATTTCCACTTTTTTAGATCCAGTTCCGTGCGATTCTCATTTCCAGCATACGGGAAGGCCGCGAGTTATGCCATGCATATGCGTTGACGATTTCAAATCAGCAAGTTGGTCCATCGACAGTTCAAGCAGAATTAATTCCCGGCGAAGGGAAGTGTCTGCTGGTGGACCAATAATGCACTGAAGATGTTTGTGGCATTGAATCCGAATGACGTCGGCACGCATTGCGAGCTCCCTCGCCCAGTATGGGGCTGCAAGGGGGAGGGCAAACCCGTGCGTCGCCCGCTCGCACTGCCTTGCTCACTCCACCATGGCCCTCCGGCCCCCGAAACCACCCGCAAGCCGCTGACCAGCCACAACGCGAACAGGCCCACGCCACAAATGTTGGTCTCGATTCGAAACCGCGCCACAAATGTTGGTCTCGATTCGAAACCACGCCACAAATGTTGGTCTCGATTGGGAACCGCGTCACAAATGTTGGTCTCGATTGGGAACCGCGTCACAAATGTTGGTCTCGATCGGGGAGCCCGGAAGAAGTGTTGAGGTCGACGCGGCAGCCGCGACGGGCGCCGGCCTCGGCCGCCTCTGGCCGGCTCGGCCGGGCGCCGGCCACATCGGCCAGCGACCCGGGGCCGCCACTTTGGCCATAGCCCTGCCCCCCCACCCGAACACAACCCGGCCAAGCCCCCGCTTGAGATCCTACAGAGAAACAGCCTGTCACCAGCCCAAGCACGCGGAACGAGACCCACACATCATCCCGAAGAGCCATTTTACGAGCCCCGCGCGGCGCGCCACGCGCCGGGGCCGAATCGCGCCGAGCTCGACCAGTCGGGACTAGTCTTACTCCCATGGCTGCGACAATTGGCGCTTACGAGGCCAAGACCCACTTCGCCCAACTGCTCGACCGAGTCGAGGCGGGCGAGTCGATCACCATCACCCGCCACGGGCGGCCGGTGGCCCATCTGGCGCCCGGCGAAGGCGCCGGAGCGGTCCCCCGCCAGGCGGCCCTGGCCGAACTGGCGGCGGTCAAGCGGTGGCGCGAGGGGTCGAGCCTGGGCGACCTGACCATTCGCGCGGCCATTGACGAGGGGCGCGGCCGCTGATGCTGGTGCTCGACGCCTCGGTCGCGGCCGCCTGGATCATCGGCGACCAGGCCACCGACCAGACGGACGAATTGCTGGTGCGGGCCAGGCAGGCCACAGCCCTGGTCCCGGCCCTGTTCCGGTTCGAGACGACCAACTTGGTGGTCACGGCCGAGCGCAGTGGGCGCATGACCCGGACCCAAGCGGCTTCGGCTTTGGAGTTGCTGGCGGGCGACTGGATCCGGGTCACGGACGCGGGCGGCGGGCCGTCCGACTGGCTGGCGCTCGCCCGGCGGCACCAAAGCGCCAACCTCTCGGCCTACGATGCCGCCTACCTGGCCGCCGCGATCGGTTTGGGCAAGCCGCTGGCCACCCTCGACGCCCGCCTCCGCCTGGCCGCCGCCGCCGAGGGCGTCGAAATCCTCCCGGCCTGACACCGATTCGCCGGCGCCGATTCGCCGGCGCCGGCCACGCGGCATCGGACCCCCGCGGCGGCGCCCCAGCCGCCCACCCGGGCGGGCGACGAGCGGGCGACGAGCGGGCGCCGAACCGGCGGCATCGGGCGAAGGAAGTTGCCGGGCGTCCTAAAACCTCTCCACGTCGAGTAAAATCGAGGGGAATTGGCAGAGCCGACGGCCCCGGCGGAACTGGGGCGAGGGAAGGGAAGCATGGCGAAGATCAAGGTCGCAGGCCCGGTGGTGGAACTCGACGGCGACGAGATGACCAGGATCATCTGGCACTTCATCCGGGAGCGGCTGATCCGGCCGTACCTGGACATCGACCTGGAGTACTACGACCTGTCGGTCGAGAACCGCGACGCCACCGACGACCAGGTGACCGTCGAGGCGGCCGAGGCGATCAAGCGGCACGGCGTGGGCGTCAAATGCGCCACCATCACCCCGGACGAGGCCCGCGTGCAGGAGTTCGGGCTGAAAAAGATGTGGAAATCGCCCAACGGGACGATCCGCAACATCTTGGGCGGGGTGGTCTTCCGCGAGCCGATCATCATCTCGAACGTGCCCCGGCTGGTGCCCGGCTGGACCAAGCCGATCGTGATCGGCCGCCACGCCTTCGGGGACCAGTACAAGGCGACCGACTACCGGACCGACAAACCCGGCCGGGTCATGCTCTCCTTCATCCCCGACGACGGCTCGCGGCCGGTCGAGATGGAGGTCGTGCGACTGCCCGAGGACGGCGGGGTCATTCTGGGCCAATACAACTTCACCGACTCGATCCGCGACTTCGCGCGGGCCTGCTTCGCCTACGGGCTCCAGCGCCACTACCCGGTCTACCTTTCGACCAAGAACACCATTCTGAAGAAGTACGACGGCGCTTTCAAGGACGTTTTCGCAGCCGTTTACGATGCCGAGTACCGCGACCGCTTCGAGGCCGCCGGTTTGACCTACGAGCACCGCCTGATCGATGACATGGTCGCCAGCGCCCTGAAGTGGGAGGGCGGCTACCTGTGGGCCTGCAAGAACTACGACGGCGACGTCCAGTCCGACACGGTCGCCCAGGGCTTCGGCTCGCTCGGGCTGATGACGTCGGTGCTGATGACCCCGGACGGCCGGACCGTCGAGGCCGAGGCCGCCCACGGCACCGTCACCCGCCACTACCGCCTCCACCAGCAGGGCCGGCCGACCTCGACCAACCCGATCGCCTCGATCTTCGCCTGGACCGGCGGGCTGCGGCACCGCGGCAAACTCGACTCGACCCCGGCCGTGGCCGAATTCGCCTCCGCCTTGGAGCGGACCGTCATCGAGACGGTCGAGGGCGGGCGCATGACCAAGGACCTGGCCCTGCTGATCGGCCCCGACCAGCCCTGGCTGACGACTGAGGACTTCCTGGCGGCGCTGGACGAGGGACTGCGGGCGCGTTTGGGCTGATCGGCGCCTGGCGGGCGCGGCCGGGCCGCGGGGCGACCAGCCGCTGATCTCGGCGCCAGACCGGCCGGGTAGGCTCGAACCATGTCTGAAACCCAACCAATTGAGCAAGTGCTGGTGCTGGTCAAGCCCGATGGCGTGGCCCGCGGTCTGATCGGCCAGGTGATAGCCCGGGCGGAGGCGCGCGGCTACCAGGTGGCGCAGTTGGCCCTGCGCCGGGCGACCCCGGAGCTGCTGGCCCTGCACTACGCCGATCACGTCGTCAAGCCGTTCTACCCCGCGCTGGTCGAATACATGACCTCCGGCCCGGTGGTCGCCATAGTGCTCGAGGGCGCCCAGGTCATCACCGCCTTCAGGACCATGGCTGGGGCGACCGACCCGGTCAAGGCCGCGCCCGGCACGATCCGGGGCGACTTCGGCCGCGACTGGGGGGACGGCGAGATCCGGAACATCGTCCACGCCTCGGATTCGCCCGAATCGGCCGCCCGCGAGATCGCCATCTGGTTCCCGGAGGCCTGATCCCCGGCGGCGGCCGAGACCCTTCGTCCTCGCCACCCGCTACGTATGTGCGACATAGATGCTACGATCATCAAATGACCATGATCAGTCAGCGGGAACTGCGCAATGACAGCGGACGGGTGCTCCGCGAGGCCTAATGGGGCCGAGAGTTCACCATCACGCGCCGCGGCGTCCCGGTGGCCCGGTTGGCGCCGCTGAACGGTCAGCCGCTGGCCCGTCGCGCCGCCCGGCGCGAGCCGGTGTTCTCAGCGGCGGACTTGATCGAGCCGACCGTTTCATCGGAACAAATCCTGGCCGAGTTGCGTGACGAGCGATGACCGTTTGGTATCTCGACACTTCCGCCGCCCTCAAGCTGATCCTGGCCGAAGCCGAGTCGGCGGCCTTGATCGAGGCCCTGGACCAGGCAAAACCGGAGCTGGCGTCATCGTACCTGCTGGAGACAGAAGTCAGGCGGGCCGCTCACCGGTCGCCCGACTTCGGCCAGGCGGAAGCCACCAGCTTGCTCGACCGGGTGGTCCTCCATGAGGCGCCTCCGGCCGTCTTCGCCCAGGCGGGGCTGCTCACGGGCGCGACGCTGCGGTCCTTGGACGCGATTCATCTGGCGACGGCGATCAACATCGAGGCCTCCCAGATCGTCTCCTACGACCGGCGCCTCGCTTCCGCCGCGCGGGAGCTTGGCCTCGCCGCGGCCGCGCCCGGCCAGGCACCCAGCCAGGCGCCCCCCGGCCAGACGCGCTGACGCGGGACGCCGACCGGCCGTCAGGACTCGCGCAGGCGCTGGGAGATGACGGTCGAAACGCCGTCGTCACGCATGGTGACGCCGTAGAGGGCGTCGGCGATCTCCATCGAGCGTTTCTGATGCGTCACCATCAGGACCTGGGACTTGTCCCGCAACTCGGAGACGATCTCGAGCAGCCGGCCCAGGTTGGTCTCGTCGAGGGCGGCCTCGACCTCGTCCATGACGTAGAAGGGCGACGGCCGGGCCATGAAGATGGCCAGCGTGAAGGCCACCGCCACCAGTGAGCGCTCGCCGCCGGACAGCAGCGACAAGCGTTTGACCGCCTTGCCGGCCGGCCGGGCCTCGATGTCGACCCCGGTGGTCAGCCAGTCGCCCGGCTCGGTGGCCACCAAGCGGCCCTCGCCGCCGGGGAACAGGCGGGCGAACACGCTGGTGAAAGCCGCCTGGGTGTCCTCGAAAGCGGACGCGAAGACCTGTTCGACGCGGGCGTCGATCTCCTTGATGATCGACAGCAGGTCCGCCCGCGAGCGTTTGACATCGTCCAACCCGTTGCTCAAGAACTTGTGCCGCTCTTCCAGGGCCGCGTATTCCTCCAGGGCCAGCGGATTCACCCGCCCGAGCGCGCCGAGCTCGCGCTGCGCCCGCCGCAAACGCTTCTCCTGTTCCGCGCGGACATAGGGCGCCGGTTCCGCAGTCAGCTCGGCCGGATTGGGAACGGGCTGGTCAGGGCCGTAATCTTGGCGCAAATCGGCCAAGGTCAGGCCTAGGTCCTGGGCCGCCTTGGCGGCCACCGCCTCGAGTTTGGCGGCCCCGGCCGCCCGCGCCATCTCATCGCGGTGGACCTCGCTGGTGATCTGGGCCAATTCAGCCCGCAACTGATCGATCTGGGCGCGCAGCGACGCCAACTCGGCCTCGCGCTCGGCCCGCCGCGCCTCCAGCCGGTCGCGCTCGTCGCGGGCCGCCTGGGCGGCGTGCCCGACGCGCGCCTCCAACCCGGCCGCCGCGCCCTCCACGGCCAGCGCGACCTCGGCTTGGGCGGCCCGCCGCTCGGCCCGCGCCCTGGCCTTGGCCTCGGCCTGCCGCTCGGTCTCAGCCGCCCGCCGGGTCGCCGCGATCCGCGTCACCAACGCCTCCAACCGCTGCCCCAGCGCCCGAGCCTCCAGCGTCGCCTCAGTCGCCGCCTGCCGCGCGGCCTGAGCTTCCCGCGACAGCCGGTCGCGTTCGGCCGGGTCCGGCTCGGCCGCGACCCGCCGCCCGATGCCGTCTGGCCCGTCCGCGCTCGCTTCGCCCGGTTCGCCCTGCCCGCCCGCCGCCGTTTGCCCGATGCCGTCGTTCCGGCCCGCGCTTGCCTGGCCGGGGGTCGCCGTCCTGGTCTTGGCGGCCGAGTCCGGGTCGCGGCCGCCGCTGGCGGCGGCCAGTTCGGACACCAGGTTTTGCATGGCCGCCTGGTCGGCGGCCAGGGCGGCGGTGGCCTGGTCGAGGCGTTGCTGGACCTTGGCGGCCAGGTCGCGCTGCGAGCCGACGCTGGCGGCCAGATGCCCCAAACGGTCGGCCACGGCGGCGTGCTTGGCGTCCGATTGCGTCAGCGCCTCCATGGTGGCGGCGACGGCTTGCTCGGCCTCGGACAGGTCCGCGGCGGCGGCCTTCAACCCGAAGGCGGTGGTCTGCAAGCGGGCCTCGGCCTCGGCCACGGCGGCGGCCGACTCGGCGTGGGCGGCGGCCAGTTCGATGGGGCTGCGACCAGCCGGCGAGCCGCCGATGGCGAAGCTGGCGCTGAGCCGGTCGCCGTCCTTGGTGACGGCCGTCAACTCCGGGCGGGCTGCGACCACCTGGCGGGCCTCGGCCAGATTCTCGGTCAGGACTGTGCTGGCCAGCAAATCGGCCAGGGCGGCGGCGACGGCCGGCTGATCGGTTTCGACCGCCGCCAGCGCCGGGCGCCCCACCGCCGCCTCCCCGGCCGGGCTCGCCGCCCGCCCGCCGCTCTGGTCGGCCGTCGGGCGGGCGATCACCAGGACGGCTTGGCCCAGGTTTTCAGCCCGGGCCAGGCGCAGGGAATCGACCGCCGGTCCCAGGCCGGCCACCGCCAGGGCCTCGGCCGCCCGGCCGAGGGCGGCCGCGATGGCGGTCTCCCAGCCCTTGTCCACTCGCAGCAGGCTGGCCAGCGGGCCGAGGGTGGCGACCCGCTCGGCCAGCGCGGTCGAGCCGTCTTTGGCCGCCATCGCCAGTTCGAGGGCGTCGCGGGCGGCGCCGGCGGCGGCCAGGTCGGCCCGGGCGGCCGATTGGCGCTCGCTCAACTCGGCCAGCCAGGCCTTGGCCCGGTCCAATTCGGCGGTGGCCGACTCGTGGCTCCGGTTGAGCGCCGCCTCGCCGTCCTCGACGCCGACGATCTGCTGCTCCAGGGCCGTAAACTCTTGCTCCGCCTCGGCCCGGGCCGCCTCGGCGGCGTCCAACTGGTCGGTCAGATGAGCGATCTCGGTCATCCGGCCCTCGACCCGCGAGCGGGCCGTCGCCACCTTGCCGGTCAGGGTGGCCAGCGCCTCGCGCTGATCGGCGACCGCCCGCAGGGCGGCCGCGTAACGTTCGTCGGCCTGGCGGAACGCCTGATCAGCCGTCCGCGAAAGGCGACCGGCGGCCTCGGCGGCGGCGGCGGCATCGTGCAATTGCTGTTCCACCTGCGCCCGCTCCTGCTCCAAGCGGGCGGCCAGGGCCTCCAAACCCTCGGTCGAACCGGCCCCGGCCACCCCGGCGCTTGGCAGGTGGAACTCGCCCTGGCCGAGCAGCCGGGCGCGCTCGGCGGCCAAGTTGCGGATGCCGCGGGTCTTCTCCGCCAGGGCGGCCAGGCGGAAGTGGGTCTCGGACGCCCGCGACAATTCCGGCACGGCCAGGGCGGCGGTCCTTTCCAGGGCCATCAGACGCTCGCCGCGCTCGGCCAGGGCCGTCCGCAGTTCCTCGTGGCGCTCGTTCAGCGCCCGCTCATCGGCTTCTTCGGCCGCCAGGGCGGCCTCTAGCTGGGCGGCGTCATCGGCCAACAGGCGGGCGGCCGCGTCGCGGACCGTCGCCTGGATGGTCTGGGCGCGCCGGGCCACGTCGGCCTGTTTGGCCAACGGCCCCAACTGGCGGCGGATCTCGGCCGTCAAGTCTTGCAGGCGGACCAGATTGGCCTGGGTCGAGTCGAGTTTGCGCAGCGCCCGCTCCTTGCGCTTGCGGTGCTTGAGGACCCCGGCCGCCTCCTCGATGAAGCCGCGCCGCTCCTCGGGGCTGGCGGTCAGCACATCGTCCAGGTGCCCCTGGCCGACTATGACATGCATCTCGCGGCCGAGCCCCGTGTCGGACAGCAACTCCTGGATGTCGAGCAGGCGGCAGGGCGTGGCGTTGATGGCGTATTCGGAGCCGCCGCCCTGGAACAAGGTCCGCGAAATGGTCACCTCGGTGTAGTCGATCGGCAGGGCGCCATCGGTGTTGTCAATGGTCAGGCGGACCTCGGCGCGGCCAAGGGCCGGCCGCGTGCGGGTGCCGGCGAAGATGACGTCCTCCATCTTGCCGCCGCGCAGCGACTTGGCGCCCTGTTCGCCCATGACCCAGGCCAGGGCGTCGACCACGTTGGACTTCCCGGAGCCGTTCGGCCCCACCACGCAGGTGATGCCGGGTTCGAAGGCCAAGCGCGTGGTCGAGGCGAAAGACTTGAAGCCCCGCAGCGTCAAGGTCTTGAGGTACACGGTTCCCTAGCCTATCCGTGCTCGCCCGCCCGCCGGGGCGGGCGCCGCCGCAGCGGGCCTGCGCCTTGGCGGTGGGAGAATTGGGCGTGCTTTGGATGTCGGGCGCGGCGGGTCTGCGGCCTGGCGCGGGCGGCCGGGGGGCTTCGGTTGGCCGTTCGGCGGTTGGCTGCTCGGCGGGTGGGCGTCCGGCGGGTGGGCGATCGGCGGGTCGGCGGCGCGGCGCGGGGCGGGTCTTGGCGGCGGGAAGGGCGGCATCGGCGGCGTTGGTCACGGCATCGGCGGCGGCGTTGGTGGCGGCGCTGGTGGCCGGATGCACCGGCGGGAGTGGGGGCGAGACACGGGGCACCTCCCATGCCGTCCCAACTGGCCCGTCCGTCGGCCCCAGCCCGGCTGTGGAGGCGTCGGGGGAGGCCGTGCGCTGGGCGCTGCTGACCAGCGCCGTGCCGCCGGGAATGCCCTTCGAGCCCTATTTCGCCGCCCTGCGCCGGGAGGAAGAGGTCCTCGGCCCGGAGCTCGGGCGGGTCCAGGCCGAGCGGGAGGCGAACCTCGAGAACGAGGTCGCGGCCTGCATGGCCGAGGCCGGGTTCACCTACTACCCGCAGGTCAGAGCCGGGACCCAGGCGGATCCGAGTTGGGCGGCGGCGGCTGAGTTGGAAGGGCTGTGGGACCGACTGCAAGTCCCGCAGTTGGGCGAGACCAGGGAAGATGTCGCCCGGCACGGCTATGGCCGGTGGCAAGAGGCCGCGCCCGGCGTGATCCTTTTGACCCCTGAGAATGAGGCCGAGGTGGCTGAGCGGCTGGCGCAGGACCCTCAGCTTCAGTATCTGGAGTCGCTGTCGGCGGCGGCGTTGGACGCCTATTACAAGACCTTGGAGGGCATGGAGTCGAATGGCGCCGGCACCTGGTCGAGCGGTGCCGAGATGTGGTTCCGCGGCGAGGGCGACAGCTGCCGCGCCCAGGCCTACCGGAAAGTCCCTGATCTGGAGACTGACCACCCGATGATGTCCGACGTGTACGAGGACCTGCTGGGCGGCCTGTGGGAAGTCAGTTGGCAGGTCGACAACGACCCCAGGACGCTGGCCTTGGACCGCGAGTGGGCGGCCTGCATGGCCGGGCGCGGCCACGACGTGGCCGAGGAACACGGGACCGGGGACGGCGGCGGGGAATACGTCACCAGCGGGCCGATCCAAGCGTTTTACCTGGCCGTGATGACGGGCTCGGACGGCCGGGTGGCTGACCGGGACCTGCATTTGGATTGGACTTTGCCCGAGGACCAGCGCTCGATGATCCAGTCCCAGCCGGAGATCGACATCGCCCTGGCCGATTTCGACTGCCGCGAGCAGACCGATTACATGGCGCGGCTGGTCGAACTGCAACGCGAGTTGGAGACGGCCTTCGTGGCGGACAACCGCCCGGCGCTGGACGAGATGCTGGCCGCCATCGACGCCAACATCGCCTCCAGATGAGGTCGAGGGTTGGGGCTTCGGGCCTTTGGGTCTTGGGGTTCAGGGTTGGCTGGGTGTGGCGCCGGCGGCGGTGTGCCGGTGGTGGAGCATGGGTCGCTGGTCGGGGTCGTACCATTTGGGGGGTATGAACTCCCACAGCCCGTCGTGGCGGAGTTGGGGTTTCCAGCCGTCGGGTCCGGCGCGGGCTGGTTCGACTAGTCTGTGGTGGACCGGGCAGAGCGTACAAATGTTCGT
>JAIROU010000109.1 GCA_031257375.1 Bifidobacteriaceae bacterium | reverse complement strand
TCTGCCGACCCAATTACCCATAGTTCCCGCCCTTGTTTCCTGCCACTGGCGCCTGTTTGATGGTTTCGGCCTGAGTGCGCTGCTGATTGGGTGGTTTTCCTGCGGCGACACGGCGTCCGAGGTCCCCGCTTCGGAACGCCGACCGGGCCATAATGTGGTAGGAGTTATTCTAACCACAAGGAGGGGCCATAGCCAGGCAGCGGATCCGCACCTACAAGAGGGGCGACGCCATCTACGCGGAGGTCCACACACCCGCCCGCCGGGACGGACGGAAGGTCAACGACCCGGTCTATCTGGGCAAAGTCATCGACCTCGGCGGCGGGCTGTTCCAATCGGGGGCCAGGGGCGTGTTCCGCTACACCCTGGGCGGCGGCTGATCAACCCCGGCACCAAAACCCAACGGCAGATCCTCGAAGCGCTCGGGTTGACCGAAGCGGACCTCAAAGCCCACGCAGCCCCGAAATGACCCACCCGCCCAACCGTAGGTGACAACTCACAGTGGGATTTTGGTGGTAGTGGGCGAGTTGGGCTCGGCGTTGGTGGTTTCGGCGCCGGGGGCGTCACCTTCTTGAGCTTGGAGGACGAGACCGGCCAGGTGAACGTGGTCTGCACGGCCGACGTCTGGAACCGGTTCCGGAGAGTCGGCCGCACGGCATCGGCCATGGTGGTGGCGGGAAGGCTGGAAAACCGCGACGGCACCGTCGGGATCAAAGCCGGCCACCTGCACCCCCTGTACCTCAAAGTCCCCACCCGCTCGCGCGACTTCCACTAGCCACCACCCGCCCCGACACCCCCGAACGGGCCGACACCGCCGTCACGGACGCCGACCCGTTCGGTGAGGTCGGTCGCCACTTGCGGGTCCGCCGCCCGGCGGCCCAGGCCTCATACCTGTCGGGAATCTTCGGCATCTGGCCAGATGAGGTCGGATTCCAGCGCGACCGTCACGGCGGCGATGAACTTGGGCAGGTGGGCCTTGGACAGCGACACCAAAATGTCAGCCACGCCGATGGGCGGGTTGCGCGTGGCGGCGGAGGCTTCTCGTATCGCCGTGGCCACGGCTTTGGTGATCGCGGGCTAACAGGTCCACCAGGAACTCGTCGGGCGTGACCGCTCTCAAGCCATGCGCGGCCAGTTCGGCGGCGGGGAAGTCCCTCGTGTTGTGAGTCACTATGGTGTCCGCTCCGCTCGCCTTGGCCGCTGCGGCGACATGGCGGTCATGCGGGTCGGGCAGGGTGAACGTGTCGATGTCGGCGTGGGTGGGATCGATGGAGGCGTCGGAGAAGGCGGCGTTCATGGCGTCAAGGACCACTACTCTCGGCATCACTGGCCGTGATGCCTCACCTGGTCGAGAGCTGCGGCGATGTCGTCATGGGAGAAGCCGTCCGAGTAGAGACCGTCAGCCTCGGACTGGCGGGTCATGCCGTCGAGAATCCGGCGCGTCTCGGCGCGGCGGCGATCCTGGAACGCCAGCACATCGACCAGGTTGACGCTGCGATGCACATTTAGCTGCTCGTAGGGGATCTTCCCCTCGTCGAGCATCTTGATCAGTGTGGGGCGCGAGACTCCGAGCACCTCAGCCGCTTGGCTGGTGGTCAACCGCGTCCCGACTGCGGAGATCGCGACGGCCGAACCCTGAGACATGGCGTCCACAGTCCGTGCGATGACCTGGAAAACCTCGTCGGGAAGCTCGGCCGTAGTTCCATCAGGAGCGGTCAGGCTGGCTTTGTCGCGGTGCGCCTCCAGGAACTCCTTGAGGCGCCCGAGCAGGTGGCTGTCTCGCGGCGAGGCGACGGACAGCAGGTCGATGTCAGGCTGAGTGGTCGTCATGGAACAAGTCTCACTCTCAAACGTAGACAACGCAAGACAAGTAACAAATGTAACCCCCGCGGCCCCAGGGTCAACGACCAGGTCAAGTCCCATCCGGACGGCGAGTGGGTCAAGGTGGCCGGAGTGGTCACCCACCGCGAGCGCCCCGGCACGGCCGGGGGCGTCACCTTCTTGAACTTGGAGGACGAGACCGGCCAGGTCAACATCGTCTGCACGGCCGACGTCCGGAACCGGTTCCGAAAAGCCGGCCGCGCGGCATCGGCCATGGTGGTGGCGGGAAGGCTGGAAAACCCCGACGGCACGGTCGGCGTCAAAGCCGGCCACCTCCACCCGCTCTACCTCAAAGTCCCAACCCGCTCGCGCGACTTCCACTAGCGCCCGCCCCGCCGATGCCGCCAAACATTCCGATGCCGCCGAACGGGGCGCCGCCCCTAACCCGCGCCGATGCCGCCGCCGGGCCGCCGCCGTGAGCGGTCGGCCCGGCGGGTTCGACTGCTCAGCCTTCGGTGATCTGCGCGCCCGCCGTTAGGCAGGCGGCCGCCTCGGGATTGTCGTCCGCCATCCTCAGGTAGTCGTCCTGGTCCAGCTGCCATCGCTGGGCCGTGACTTCTTCGGTGATGATGCCTTTGTCGATGTAACACAGCCGGATGGCGTCGTCGGCCTGCCCGATCGCGTCGGCGGCCGCGTCGCCGCGCAAGGCGGCGTAGACGGCGTTGACGTAGCGCGAGTGACGGGTGGCGCAGGCTTCCGAGTCGCTGGCCCGCTGGATCGCTTCTGCCTGGGTGCCGCCCATGTCGGTCATCGAT
Organism: Bifidobacteriaceae bacterium; assembly: GCA_031257375.1. Lineage (GTDB taxonomy): Bacteria > Actinomycetota > Actinomycetes > Actinomycetales > WQXJ01 > JAIRTF01. The sequence continues at coordinate 4,304 of JAIROU010000109.1, read as the reverse complement.
TCGACGGCCGTCGCCCCCTCGTAGACGGTTGACGTCCGGTGCCCGAGTTCTTCCATGCAGGCGACGTTGTCGGCGTTGGCCTGTTTCCAATCGGCTTCGAGAAGGTCGCCGGTTTCGAGGAAACGTTCAAGGACTTGTCGCTGAGAGTCTCCAACGCCCCCGGAATCCAAACCCAGGCTGGCCAATTGGCGCGGGTCGGCGGCCGACGGCGGCGGGTCGGCCTGGGTTGAAGGTCCGAAGCCGGTTGGGCCTGGGGTGGCGTCCGCCCGGCCGGCCGAGGGCGCGGCTTGCCCAGGCGCGGCTTGCCCGGTCGGGGCGCAACCCGCCAAGATCGCCACACCGGCGGCGGCCGCCACCGCCGTGACCGCCGCCGCCATCGCCACCGCCGCGCGCGGCGGTCGGCCTGTTCTCGCCCTATCTAGACCGGGGCGTCTTGAACGCATTTCATAGCCTCCTCGTCGGTTTGGGAGAGGTCGAAGTACTTCTGAATCTCGGCCTCGAACTGCTCGAAGCTGACATCGGCCGGGATGATGCCCCGGTCGATGTAGCACTGGTGGATCGACCGGTCGGAATCGAGCGGGTCCATCGGGCCGCCGGGCCGGTTGATCTCGGCGTAAAGCTGGTTGACGAACAACGACGTCTTGATGCCGCACTCCAGGTCGGCGTCGCGGGCCGCCTGCAATTCGGCCTCGTCGGCGGCTGGCTCGAACTCGGTCACGGTCTGGGTCTTTTCGCCCAGGTAATCAACGTGGACGGCGTACCCCTTCCCGGCCATGCAAACCACGTAACGGCTATTCGACTCTTTCCAATCGGACTCGCTGATGTCGCGCGACTGGACGAACCGTTTGAGGACATCCTTCTGCGGCTCGTCCACCGCGGGGTCGTTGATGGCGTCGTTGGCGATGCCGTCCAAGTAGGCGTCGGCGGTCCAATCGCTCGCCGCCGACCCGCCCGAGGCAGTCGCTGGCGAACTCTCAGGGGCGTTGGCGCACGAGCCAGAGGCCAGGGCAAGAACCCCCACGAGGCAAACGCCGGCGAGTCGTCTCGATCTCATTGTCATCTCCTCCCCGGCGGCGGGTTTCTTCGGGCGGTTTTCATGGTCGTTTCTCCTTTCGTCCCCGGCCCTGGTCGGGCCGGACGCTCAGTCGTCAGCGGGCTTTGAAGTAGGCGAACAGGCGCTTCTCGCGAATCAGGCCGGCCACCAGGAAGGCCACCAGGACGCCCGCCGCCAGGACGGCCAAAGGAACCCGCGCCAGCGCCCATGCGACCGCCGGGCCATCGCCAGGGCCAGCTTCGACCGCATAGTGGGCCACGATTGGCAGGCAGGCCAGACCGGCCAAAGCCAGCCAGGCGCCCGCCTCAAGGGCGAATTGGATCATTGAGGCGAGGCGCGGGACGCGGGCGTGGCGGGCGGCGGCCAGTTCGAGGCGCCTGGCCCAGGCCGCGGTGGCGGCGATGACGGCGGCCGTGGCGGCGCCCAGCCACGGCGCGGACAAGGTCGGCCGGGCGTGAAAGGCCTTGGCTTGGTCGGCTGGCGGGCCGAGCGTGGAGTTGAGCTGGCTGATTTCGGGGCTGGCGGCCTGGTCCTGGCCGAGGCGGATCGCCGTTGAGGCCAGGGCGCGGACGGCCGGGGAGTCGGGGGCTATGTCAACCCAGCACTCGTCAAACGCCGTTCGGGCGTTCACCGGCTCGAGCGCCGCCCAGCCGAGACCGGGCGCGCGGCCGTCGTCGGGGTAGGCGTAAGTGCCCGCGACCTCGGCATGCCCGGCCTGACCCGCGAGACCGGCCTGACCGTCTGCCGAGGCGATTCGGTCGCCGAGCCGCCAGCCCAGCGCCCCGGCGACTTGATCGGAGACAACCAGCCCGGCCCCGCCGGTTCTCGCCAGATCCGGCAGCAGGGCCAGAAACCCGGGCGTGACCTGGTAGACGGTGATCGGGTTCTGCGGCAGCTGGGCCACCGTCAGCCCTTGGCTGGCGGGGCGGCGGGCGCCCGCCGCCGGGACGCCCGCCAACCGGCGGAGCGCTTCGCAGGCGGCCGGGTCGACCTGGCCTTGGGCTTTGACGATCCAGGTGGTCGCCGCCCGGAGCCGAAAGTCGCGGTCGGCTTGGATTATTCGCACCATCCCGACGCCGTCCGCCGCCGTCAACCCCGCCATCACGCTGCCCGCGACCAGCGCCAGGACCAGCATGCGGCTGGTGCCGCTGGCCAAGTTGCGACCGGCTTCGCGGAACACCTCCCTGGTCAACACGGCGCATGCTCCGCCAGGTCGATCCGGTCGGTGCAGGCGGCCAGGGTCTCCGGGTCGTGCGAGGCGATGACCACGATCGCGCCGCTGCCGGACAGGGCGGCCAGGGTGGCGGTCACCGCGCGAGCCGACTGGCGGTCGAGTTGGGCGGTCGGCTCGTCGACCAGCATCAGGCCGGGCGCCGCCGCCATCCCCCGGGCCAGCATGAGCCGTTGGGCCTCCCCGCCGGACAGCGACTTGAACGGCTGGTCGGCCAGGTCGGCCAACCCGAACTGGGCCAACAGCTCGCCTCCGGCGGCGTCGGCCGCCGCGCGGTTGAGCCCGGCGGCCACGAGCGGCGTTGTGACATGGTCGAGGACGGTGCGTCTGGCCACGCCGTGAGGGTTTTGGAAGACCCATTGGGTAGTGCCTTGGCCCCGCCGGGTGATCGACCCCCGGACTGGCTTGGCCCATCCGGCCAGCAGGGACAGCAGCGTCGATTTGCCCGACCCGGACGGTCCGGCCAGGGCGTAAACCCGGCCCGGCTCCAAGTCTCGGGTGATTTGGTCGAACAGCAGCGGACGGCTCGGGAACCCGTGCCCGACCTGGTTGAGCCTTACCCGCACGTCAGCCCCCGATCAGGCTCGGCGCGAACCTGTTCGGGCGGCGCCCCGGCCGGGAAAGCCACAAACGAGCGGCCCATTTGGGAGGCGACCACTGTCACCGGCAGCGCCGTCCCGTCGCTCGCTTGGACGCACCCGTCGGCGCCTTGGCCCATCTCGATGGCGGACGGCGGCAGCGGGTAGACGGTGACGGGTTCGGCCAGCCTCAGGACCGCCCCCCACGGCGCGGCCGCGTCAGCGGCGTTTGCCAAAGCTTGATAGGACGCCGATGCCGTCAACGCGGTCAGCGCTTCGGCGCCCGTCACGGCGCCGGTTCCGTCGACCGGCACGGTCAAACCGTCGACTTCCAGAACCCGCGGTCCCGAGACCAGATCGGCGGGCAGGTCTTTGACTCTGACCTCGGCCAGGGTTGGCATGGTCGTGATCGCGGCGTCGCCCGCCTGGACCGTTTGGCCGGGCGACAGGGCGCATTGGCCGGCCATGGCGCCGGCCGGCGGCAGCCAGAAGAAATCCGCCGCCGCCAAGGTCCCGCCGTCGGCGGGCTGGCGGCCATTGCGTTTAAGCAATTCGGCGACAGCCTGGCGGGTGGCCAGGTCGAACCGGCCGGTCGCGGTCAGATCGAACCCCAAACTGGTCAGCGCCGCTTGGAGCGCCTCGACATCGGCGCCCTTGGCCCCCGGCTCGATGTCGCGCCACAAGGGGACCGACGTGTCCAGGTTGACCAGCGCCTGCCCGTCAATCGCCAGGTTCGAGCCGCCCGGCGCCCAGGTTTGGCCGCGCTCGCAATCCAGGCTGGTGACCCGTCCGGCCACCGGCGACTCCAATTGGATCGGGTCGCCTTCGACCGGCGCCAACTGGACGTCGCGGGCGTCATCGACCGGCTGGGCGGTGACCGGCAGGTCCGTCACCGGGGCCGGTCCGGCCAAGCTTGGCGGTGTTTTCAGGCCAGACCACACCAGATAGGCGGCAACGGCGACGGCGATCGCGCCGATGGCCGCCGCCACGACCACTCGGGAGGTCCGCCCCGGCTTGGACTTGGTGCTGCGGTTTGTCCTGTTCACGCCAACGACGCTACAAACCGGCCGGTCACGCCCGGGTGGCGGCGCCTGTGACCTCGGTGTGACCGGCCCCGCGTAGACTGCCAGCAGGCCCAGCCCGCCCTGGGCGCCCTGACCAGAAGGGATCGGTGTTTTGGCCGGGATACTGATAGTCGAGGACGAGCCAGCCCTGGCCGCGATGCTGGCCGAATGCTTGGCCGAGGTCGGCCACGACGTGAAGACCGCCGCCAACGGCGCGGAGGCGCTGTCGGTTCTGGCCAGACCGGAGAACAACATCGACTTGATGGTGTTGGACCGCTCCTTGCCGGTGATCGGCGGCGACATGGTGGCGCGGATCTGCCGCGACACCGGCGACCCAGTGCGGATACTAATGCTGACTGCCTTGGCCACCAGCCAGG
>JAIROU010000105.1 GCA_031257375.1 Bifidobacteriaceae bacterium | reverse complement strand
GCCACCAAGCTCCAACGCGACATCCTCGAAGCCCTCGACATCACCGAACAGGACCTTAAGTCCTACGTCGCGCCGTGACCCGACCGCCCCGTATACAGTCAATCGCTGCGGGATTTAGGATGCACCGCCCAAATTAACCACAAGGCAGGACCAATACTCAAGCCCAGGCCGGCCTGGAAACAGAATCGATACAAACCGATGACCTGGCGGACACGGCCGGGGAGGGGCGCGCTATGGTGGGTTTTCATGACCAACCTCCCGCCAGACCCGACCGATCCGACCGGCACGCCGGCTTGGGCGGCCCTCAGCGCGCATCTCGAAGAGCTCGCCGACCAGGGCGTCGACCTGCGGTCTTGGTTCGCCGCCGAGCCGGGCCGGGCTGCCGATCTGACCTTCCAGGCGGCCGACCTGCGGGTCGACCTGTCGAAGAACCTGGTCTTGCCCCAGACCCTCGCCCACCTGACCGACCTGGCCGAGCAGATCGGCTTGGCCGGTCGGATCGAAGCCATGTTCGCCGGCCAGCACATCAACGTGACCGAGGACCGGGCGGTCTTGCACACCGCCCTGCGCCGCCCGCCCGGCGCCGCCCGGCTGATCGTGGACGGCCAGGACGTCGGCGCGGCGGTGGCGGCGGAGCTGGACAAGTTCTGCGACTTCGCCGAGCGCGTCCGCTCCGGCGCGCTGACCGGCTCGACCGGCAGGGCCTTCGACACCGTGGTCAACATCGGGATTGGCGGCTCAGACCTCGGCCCGGCCATGGCCTACCAGGCGCTGACCGAGTACCACGGGCCGATCCGCGCCCGCTTCGTCTCCAACGTCGACCCCTCGGACGTCGCCTCGACGCTGGCCGAACTGGACCCGGAGACCACGTTGTTCATAGTCGCGTCGAAGACTTTCGGCACGCTTGAGACGTTGACCAACGCCCGGCTGGCCCGCAGTTGGCTGTTGGAACTTTTGGGCGCCCGGGGCGCTATCACCTCGGCCGACGACGCCGCCGATGCCGTCGCCCGGCATTTCGTGGCCGTCTCGACCGCCAAGGACAGGGTGGCGCAGTTCGGGATCGACCCGGCCAACGCCTTCGGCTTCTGGGACTGGGTTGGTGGGCGCTATTCGGTCGACAGCGCGATTGGGACCGTCTTGGCGGTGGCCCTGGGACCGACCGTCTTCCGCGATTTCCTGAGCGGCTTCGCCGCCCTCGACGCCCATTTCCGGACCACCCCGTTCGGCCGCAACGTGCCGGTGCTGATGGGGCTGATCAACATCTGGTACGTCGATTTCTGGGACGCCCACGCCCACGCGGTGTTGCCGTATTCGCAGTACTTGGCCCGCTTCCCGGCCTATCTGCAGCAGCTGACCATGGAGTCGAACGGGAAATCGGTCCGCTGGGACGGCTCGCCGGTCACCACCTCGACCGGCGAGGTGTTCTGGGGCGAGCCCGGCACCAACGGCCAGCACGCCTTCTACCAGCTTCTCCACCAGGGCACCGAGTTGGTCCCGGCCGATTTCATCGCCTTCGCCAACCCGCAGGCGCCGCTGGCCGACGGCGGCCAGGACGTCCACGAACTGCTGCTGGCCAATTTCATCGCCCAGACCTCGGCTTTGGCGTTCGGCAAGACCGCCGCCGAAGTGCGCGCCGAGGGCACCGCCGAGGCTCTGGTGCCGGCCCGCGTCTTCACCGGCAACCGCCCGTCGACCTCGATCATGGCCCCGGCGCTGACCCCGGCGACCCTGGGCCAGTTGATCGCCTTGTACGAGCACATCACCTTTGTCCAGGGCGCGGTCTGGGGCATCGACTCCTTCGACCAGTGGGGGGTCGAGTTGGGCAAGGTCCTGGCCGGGCAGGTCACCCCCGCCCTGGCCGGCGACGAGTCGGCGTTAACCCGACTTGACGCCTCGGCCCAGGCGATGATCAAGTATTACCTTGCCACCAGACGCCGGCCAAGCGGGCGGTCGGCCCGCTAAGGCGGTGGCGAGCAATCGCCGCCATGGCCGGACGGCCGCCCGGCCAGGCGGCCAGCTTGGGGCGGATTGGCCCGTTGGACCATCAAGGAGCGTGAAATGCATTTCGCCTATGTCATAGCCGGTTCTGAGGCCACCGGGGGCGCCGGCATCCAAGTCGACCTGAAGACCTTCCAGCAGCTTGGCGTCTACGGGCTGGGCACCATCACCTGCATCGTCTCATTCGACCCCAAGGCCGACTGGGCGCACCGCTTCGTGCCAGTCGACCCGGCTGTGATAGCCGACCAGTTCGAGGCCGCCAACGCCTCCCAGGACCTCGACGTGGTCAAGGTCGGCATGCTCGGCACGCCCGCCACGATCGACGCTGTGGCGGCCGCGCTGACCTCGAAGCCCTGGCGGCATGTGGTCCTGGACCCGGTGCTGATCTGCAAGGGCCAAGAGCCGGGCGCGGCCCTCAACACCGACAACGCCCTGAAGGCCAAGATCCTGCCGCTGGCGACCGTGGTCACCCCGAACAACTTCGAGGCCAAGGCCCTGTCCGGGCTGGCCAGCCTGGACACAGTTGACGACCTGGTCGAGGCCGGGCGCCGCATCTTGGCCTTCGGCCCGGCCGCCGTCGCGGTCAAGGGCGGGATCGACTTCCCCGGCCCGGACGCCATCGACGTCCTGGTCGAACGCTCCCCCGGCGGCGGCGAGCCCCTGGTCGAGGTCCTGACAGCGCCCAAGATCGGCCGCGAGCGGGTCTCCGGCGCCGGCTGCACCTTCGCCGCCGCCATCACCGCCGAACTGGCCAAGGGCGCCTCCGTGCTCAGTGCCGTCCGCACCGCCAAGGCCCTCGTCACCCGCGGCATCGAAGCCCGCGTGGCCGGCCACACCCCCTTCGACACCGTCTGGCAAGGCGCCTGAACCCACGTCGCAGAGCGGTTGGCGGCGGTCCCGCCCGAAGCGGGGAAACCAACCGGGAGGAAGAGCCGCCCAGACGGGGTGGTGCAATGCGCCCATTTGGGACATGCCGATCGGCCGCCGCCGTTCGCGGCCAACAGGGTGAAGCACCGGATTGGCAAGTGGTGGTACACTGGTTTGATGCCAACCGCGCTGAAGCGTCATCAAGTCACCGAGGTGCCTGAACTTCGCCGCGCTCTAGAAGTGGCGCGACTAACTTGGCCGGAGGAAAAGTCCACCAGTGAGTTGATCTACCGTTTGGCTTCGGCGGGCGCGGAACACATCCTTGAGGACCCCGATGCGGCGCGGCGTTTGCGAATGGCCAAGATTCAAGCGTTGGCCGGACGCTATCCGGCGAGCGACCCTGACTATCTTGAGGGCCTGCGCCGAGAGTGGGATCTTTGAGCGCGGCGGTCGACGCCAGCGTCGTCATAGCTTGGCAGACCCCCGGTCATGTGTTCCACGCCCGCGCCGTGGCCATGCTCGGCCTGGCGGACCCGCCGTTGTATCTGAACGAACTCAACTTGGCCGAGGTTCTGGTCGGGATGGACCGGCCGGTCTGGTCGGACGCCATGGCGGCATTGGTTGATGTGGGCTTTGTTTTTTCGCCGGTCAACGCGGTGGATGTGGCGGCAGCCCGTCTCGACTCCAAATTGCGTTTGCCTGGCGCCTGCGTGCTGGCGACGGCCCAGACGACCGGCGCTGACACAGTCTTGACCTTTGATTCGGCCCTCGCCAGCGCGGCCACAGCGCTCGGTTATGGCGCCGCGCAGGAGACCCGACCGTCAACCGGGTAGGGGCCGAACGGCAGACCGATTCGCCGGACGACCTGCGCTATTGGGTTGAGGCAACGCCACCACCGGGCAATGCCCGATTGGAGACTTAGGACGTGCCGATTATTTATCGTCCTTTTTTGATGGTGGCCTGATGGTGTAGTTCCAGTCGGGGTGCCATGCGGCGGGGATGTGGATGCCCTCGGTCTTGAGGCGCTCCATTTCCGC
>JAIROU010000423.1 GCA_031257375.1 Bifidobacteriaceae bacterium | reverse complement strand
TCCCCGACATCATAAGTGTCGATCACCACGTCCTCGGCCCAGGCCTTCACCCCCGCCGCCGCCAACTCCGAGGGCGGCTCAGGCAACACAATTCTCGACTCGGACATGGCTGCTCCTTGTGATACGGCTTCGCTGATGGCCCAGACCCGCTACTTCGGCAATCCGACACGGCGCTCGCCGCTGGACAATTGTTGGATCACTACGGCAGCTATCAGCAGTGCTCCCTGGGCCACGTTCTGCCAGAAGGGGTTGATTCCGAGCAGCGTCATGCCATTGAGCAGCACACCCAGCAAGATGACCGCGAAAATGGTCGAGACGACCGAGCCTTTGCCCCCGCGCAAGGCCGCGCCGCCGAGCGCGGCGCCCGTCACGGCCAGCATCTCCATGCCCTGAGAGCCCGACACGGGCTGGCCCGAGCCGGTCCGAGCCGTGATCAAGATGCCGGCGATGGCGGCGACCCCACCGGCCAGAACAAAAACGAACAAGATCCGTCGGTTGATGTTGACGCCAGACAGCCGGGCCGCCGTGTCGTTGCCGCCCACGGCGTAAATGTCGCGGCCAACCCTGGTGTAGCGGAGCAACACGTGGATCAAAGCCGCCACGATGATCAGGACCCACACCAGGGTGGGTATGAACAGCACTTTTCCGCGGGCTATGAAGGTGTAGACGGCATCGGCCCCGGTGTATCCCTGGGCCCGCCCGTTCGACACCAGCTGTGCCAGTCCCTTGAACCCGGACAAGGTGGCCAGCGTCGCGATCAGCGGTGTTATCCGGCCGAAAACCACCACTACGCCGTTGAACAGGCCGCAGAGCAAGCCCGCCGCCAAAGGGATCAACATCGACAGCCACCAGTTGCCCCAGCTGGCGGCGTAGACCATCCCGGCCAGGACGGAGGCCAAGCCCGCCACCGATCCGACCGAGATGTCGATGCCGCCCATGATGACGACGACGGTCTCGACCACCGCCAGCAGGCCCATGATGACGACGTAATTGCCGATGGCGGCGATGTTTGACGATCTGAAGAAGGCCGAGTTTTGCGAACCGATCAGCAATGCCAGCACCGTGATGGCAAGGACCAATGAGATGTTCTCCAGGCCCAAGCGGCGCACGACGGTCATGAACTGACCGCCTTTGCCCGCCGTCGGCGTGGCCGCCGTGGGCGTGGGAGCGTGGACTGGGTTCGGCATGACGCCCACCGCCTATCTTGTCTCGCGCGAGCGCCGCGCCGTTGTTTGCAGTTGGCCCGCCATGGCTAGGGCGAGCACCTTTTCCTCGGTGGCCTCGGCTCTGGACAGCTCGCCCGTCGTGCGCCCGTTCTCCATGACGACGATCCGGTCGGCCAGGCCCAGCACTTCAGGCAGTTCCGAGCTAATGACTAGGACGGCCACGCCGGAGGCCGCCAACTGGTCGATGATCCGATAAATCTCGGCCTTCGCGCCGACGTCCACCCCCCGGGTTGGCTCGTCCAGCACCAAGACCCGCGAATTTGAGGCCAGCCAGCGGCCCAACACCACCTTCTGCTGGTTGCCGCCGGACAGGTTCTCCACCCGCTGACGCATCGTCGGCGTGCGGATGTTCAGCCGCTCTATCTGCTCGGCCGCAAGCACCTTCTCCTTGGCGTCGGAGACAAATCCGAGCCGGGAAATCCGTTTCAGCATGGCCAGCACAATGTTGTCCTTGACCGTTCGGATCATCACCAGAGCCATCGCCTTGCGCTCCTCCGGCGCCAGGCCGACCCCCCGCTCAATGGCCTGTTCAGGGGTCTTCGACTTCAACACCTGCCCGTCCACCTCCAGGGTCCCCGAGCGGATGGGCCGGTCTCCGGCGATTGCCAGGGCCAACTCCGTTCGGCCGGCGCCGACCAGCCCGGCCAGGGCGACGATCTCACGCGCCCGCACCTCCAGTGAGATGTCGCGCACGTCATCGGTCGTGACGTTGATCAAACGCAGTCTGACTGGGCCGGGCTCGTGGGGCGTGCGCTGGTGCATGTTCGACAGGTCGCGCCCGACCATCATCTGAATGATGTCTTCCTCGCTCAGCCCCTCGACGCGGCGATTGCCGACCAGTTTGCCGTCGCGCAGCACCGTCACCGAATCCGCGATCTGAAACACCTCGCGCAGGCGGTGCGAGACGTAGGCGATGGCCCGGCCCTGATCCCGAAGGCGGCCGATGCAGCCGAACAAGACGTCGATCTCGTGGTCTGACAGCGAAGACGTGGGCTCGTCAAAGCAGATCACTTGGGGGTCGTCGATCAGCGCTCGAACGATTTCGAGCAACTGGCGCTGGGCCGGCGAGAGCGTGACGCCGATGGCGGCCGGGTCGAGCAGTTCCGCGAAACCGAGTCGTTCCAAGTCCTTCGCGGCGTCCCGCTTCATTTCTTTTTGGGAGACGAATCCGAGGTGAGACGGATATCGCCCCAGGTACATGTTCTCGGCCACCGTCACATACGGCGCGACCTCCGGTTCCTGCGCGATGACTCTCAGGCCCGCTCGCCGCGCGTCTGAGGGCGAGGAAAACGCGGCCCGGCGGCCGCCGAGGGTGATGGTCCCGGCATCGGCTATGTAATCACCGTTCAAGATTTTCAGGAGCGTCGACTTGCCGGCCCCGTTCTCGCCCATCAGCGCGGTCACTTCGCCGGCCTTGAACGAGACGTCGACCGCGTCCAGGGCCCTCACGCCTGGGAAAGCCTTTGTTATTCCGGTGGCCACAAGTTCGGTCGTTTGAATCATTTTCGGTCCCCTGGTTGTGCGGGCGCCGCGCGCGGTTGGCGCGGCGCCCTCGCCCTGGCCTGGTTCTCAGGTGCAGACCACACCAGACTGTTCGTAGTTCGTCTCGTCCACCATGTGCGTGTCCGCTATGGTCTCGGGCGGCAGCGGCACACCGTCGCGCAGATAGGCCACCATGGCGTTGACGGCGGCCTTGCCGACGTCGATCCCAGAGATGTACAAAGCTGCCTTGTTGCCAGACTCCTGACCGGCCGCCCAGTCCTTGCAGGCCAGGTAGGCGCCCAGGCCGACCGAGATGATGTCGCCCGGCGCGACGCCGCCGTTCTGGAGAGCCGTGGTCACGCCGGTGGTGTTCTCGTCGTTGCAGCCCCAGACGATCCAATGCTTGACCGACGCATTGGCCGTCAGCGTGGCGGCGGCCTTGTCTTGGGCGTTTGTCGGGGTGTTGTCAGTCCCGACCTCGATCACCTCGGGGGTGTTGCCCGCGCCGACGATCTCGGTGAACTTGGCGATCGCGCCGTCGACCCGGTCGGTGCAGACCGTCAGGTCCTGCTTCCACGACGCCAGGATGCGCGTGTCGGCGGGCGCCCAACCGGCCGCTTGATACAGTTCGGCGGCTTTCTCGCCGACCTTCGACCCCATGTCGGTGCCATTGAAGCCGGTGAACGGGGCGGCATTGCCTTGGTCGTCTGAGATCGCGTCATCGGAAGCCATGATCGGGATCCCGGCGTCAGTCGCCAGCTTGATCACGTTGGGCCCGACCGCCTGGTCTGGCACGACGATGATGATCCCCTGGACTCCCCGGGCGATGGCCGCCTCTACCTCCGAGACGGCTTTGTTGGCGTCATCGCCCAAATCGGCCGACGTGATGGTGACGTCTCCGAGAGCGGCGGCGGCCTCCTTGGCGCCTGTGATCTCATCGACAAAGTACTGCTGGTCGCCCTGCTTTTGCAGATAGGCGATCTCAATCGGTCCGGCGGCATCCTTCCCGTCGGTGTTGTCAGACGCACCCGATCCGCCCGTCGCAGGCGATTCCTGCCCTGACGAGCAGCCGATCATCAGCGCCGCCAACGGGACCATCAGCACGCCAGCTACCAGTTTGTGTTTACGCATTAAGACCCTCCCTATTCGAGGTCGATTCATCTCGCTTGAGTTCGGGCGCCGTCGGCATTGCCGACGCGAGCAACCCACTTCGGCCGTTCCACGCCCCGAACTCACCTAGAGGCTATGACGCCGGTGGCGCGGCCGGAATGAACGAAACCACGACTTAACTGGACAAGACGACGCTTGCGTGCCCTATCGCCTGACGGGCCGCTCAACCCGTGCTCCGGCCCCGGAACTGAGTTGGCGTCAGGCCGTGGATGGCTCTGAAATGCCTCGAAAAGTAGAACGGGTCGCCGTAGCCGACCCTTGAGGCGATTGACGCGACCGGCAGATCCGTCGCGTCAAGCAGTTCCCGCGCCTTGTTCATCGACAAGCGAATCTGGTACTGCATCACCGACATCCCGGTCGAGCGGCGAAACAGGGCCGCGAAATGACTGGGCGACAAATTCGCCCGGGCGGACAGTTCGGCCACCGAGTGACGGCGGCCGACGTGTTCCTGCATGAAGCGAACCGTCGACTGGACAGGGTCGCCGTGGTCTTTGCTCAGCCTGTCCGAACTCAGCACCGTCATGGCGTGCCAAGCCGCGCCAGCGGCGCCCATCAATTCGAGGTCGGTGTCCGCCCGCTCCATGTGGCCCAAAGCCTCTGCCACCAGGTCAACCACTTTGTCGGGGTTGTTCACGCGCACAATCGGCTCGGATCCTTGATCGAGCACCGCCGCGACCAGGCCCGGCAAGTCGTCACCGATCAGGTGCATCCACCAAATGGTCCAAGGCGTCTGCGGGTGAGCGCCGTAGGCGTGGCCCAGTTCCGGCGGGATCACGACCGCCTGCCCGGGCCCGACCACCCGTCTTCCCCGCCCCAAGTCGACGAAGCCCAACCCTTCGGCGCACACGATGACGACGGCTTCGGCTATTCCGCGGGGGCGCGAGCGATAGTGCTGGGCCGCCACCGGGAAACAACCGCAGTCGGTCACCAACAAGCGCGACAAGACCGGGTGCTCGCGCGCTTGGGCCATCCGCGGACCGGGCAAGACCCGCATCCGCTGGCCGGTGAACCCCTCCCGCTTTGTCATCCCGCAGTCCTGAGCAGACGGCTTGGCCTGATTGGCCTGACTGGCCTGATTGGTCTGACTGACACGCCACCGAGGCGAGCGCTTCGCGGCTCATGTCGGGGTGACCGGCACCAGACGGACGAGCGCGCGCGCAACGGGCCTCGAATAGGCCCCCCCCCCGCGGACGGGACCGAACCGGCCATGGCCATCGGCCATTGCCACCGCCGATCAAGCCTGCGGGCATCTAGGCACCAACCTTCCCCCGGTCCGTTTCGCGCCAGCCGATCAGGATGCGTTTTCGAACTCCTGCGACAGGGCTTGGGTCAGACAATCCAGCATACCGGTGCCAGCCGCGTCGGCGTGGCGACTATTCCTATCGGCAGTGCGATGTCGTCCTCGCGCACCAGTCCCGCCTCCTGTCCAGTTGAGTTGCCCGATGCCGCGTCGGCGCCTTGAGGGGCCGGGGCCGGGTTCGCGGGGGCGCGGCTCAGGTTTTGCCCAGGAGGATGCGGACCTCGGCCGCGATGGTCACCGAGCCGGTCGCCAGGACGCCGGTGGCGAGCGGGGCGGGGCGGTCGCCGGAGTCGATCTCGGCCAGTTCGATGGCCCTGACCAGGGCGTCGTCAAGGCGTTCGACCACCTCGACGCGGTCCTCGCCGAAAACCTCTCGGGCGACCTCCCCCAGATCCTCCGGCGGGACCGCCCTGGGCGAGGTCGAGCGGGTGATGACAACTTGGGAAAGGATCGGCTCGAGCACGCCCAGCAAGCCCTCGGCGTCCTTGTCCGCCAGCACGCCGACCAGGCCGACCAGGCGGAACGGGAAAGCCTCATCGACGGCTGCGACCAGGGCCTCGGCCCCGGCCACGTTGTGGGCGGCGTCGACCAGGACGGTCGGCCCTTGGCGGACAACCTCGAGGCGGCCGGGCGAGGCGGCGCCCGCCATCCCCTCGGCGTAAGCTGCGCTGGGAAGCGGGTCGGCGGCATCGGACATCAAAAGCTCGACGGCGGCCGCGGCCAAGGCGGCGTTGTCCGCCTGATGGGCGCCGAACAGCGCCAGCGGGACCTCCTCGTACTGGCCGGCCAGGCCGGCCAGGCGCACCACCTGGCCGCCGACGGCCAAACCCCGGCCCAAGACGTCGAAGTCGCGGCCCAGCCAATAGCCGGCCGCGCCGACCTCGATCAGCCTGGCCTCCAGGACCTCGGCGGCGGGCGGCGGCTGGCGGCCGATGACCGCCCGGGTGCGGATGATCCCCGCCTTCTCGGCCGCGATCGACTCCAGGGACGAGCCCAGCCAGCGCTCGTGGTCGCGGCTGATCGGCGTGATGACCTGCACGGACGACTCGACCACGGCGGTCGCGTCCCAGGTCCCGCCGAGTCCGACCTCGATCACCGCCACGTCTGCGGGCGCGTCCGCGAAGGCCACGAACCCGAGCACGGTCAGGACCTCGAAGAAGCTCATGGCGGGGCCGCCGGCCGCCGCCGACCGCTGGTCGACCAACTCCACCACCGACTTGACCAGCGACCAGGCGTCGAGGAAGGCCGCCCGGCTGATCGGCTGGCCGTCGATGGCGATGCGTTCGCGCACCGAGGTCAGGTGCGGCGATGTGAACAGCCCCGTCCGCAAGCCGTGCGCGCGCACCAGCGACTCCGCGATCCGGGAGGTCGAGGTCTTGCCGTTGGTCCCGGCCACGTGGATGACCCGGTAGGTCCGCTGCGGGTCGCCCAGCAGGTCGACGGCGGCGCGCACGCGGTCGAGGGTGGGCTCGAAGTTGTGCTCGGGCGCGCGCCGCAGGATCTCCCGGTAGGCCGTTTGGACCTGGGCCTCGAGCGCCTCGTCCGGCTGGGCGCGGGCCATCACTCCCCCGCCGCCGAATCGGGATAGGCCGCCTTCAACTCCTCGTGCGGCGCGTCCGGGCGCGGGGCCGGGACGGGCCGCGCCTCGCCCCCGGCCGCGATCTGGCCCGCCGCCGCCCCGACCGGACCGCCCGGCTCATCCGCTTGCGTCACCCAGCCATGATATGACCGCCCCGACCGGACCGCCCGTCCCGCGCCAGGCGGTCCGCCCCGATTCGGCGGGCCGCCGGGAACCACCACGCCGCCGATGCCGCCGATGCCGACCGCCCCGGTGCCGACCGCCGCCCGCCCGCCGCCGATGCCGACCGCCCCCTTGGGCACGTCCCCGCCCGTCACGCACGGGCGACGTTTGGCGCCTGAGCCAGACGGCCCGGCCAGCCCCGGCCTGATAGCACGGCGTTATCATTGGGTGTGGTTTCCTTTGGCGAGCACGTCCGGTCCCGGCGTCGAATGCTCGGTTTGACGCAGCGGCAGCTGGCCAGCCGCAGCGGCGTCCCTCAACCCCTGATCTCAGCGGTCGAATCGGGCCGACGCGGCGCCACGGCGCCGGTTCGAGCCGCCCTCGGGAAGGCTCTCGCCATCCGCCCCTCGTTGGCGTTGGCGGCATCGCGCGAGGCCCTGCTTGACGTGGTGCGCCGGAACCACGGCCTCGCCGCGGCCGTCTTCGGCTCGGCGGCCCGCGGCGACGACGGCCCCGGCTCCGACCTGGATCTCCTGGTCGAGTTCGACGCGGTAGCCGATCTGGTGGACCTCCTGGCAATCGAGGCGGAGGCGGCGGACCTCCTGGGGGTCCCGGTCGATGTCGTCTCGGCCGGCTCGTCCGGCGGGGTCGCGGAACAGGCCCGAGCCCAGGCGGTGCCCCTGTGACTGTTCTCGGCGACCAAGCTGCAAGACTGGCGCGCCTCCTGGACGACCTCGCCCGCTTCACCGCCGAGGCCGGCTACCTGACCGGACTCGGCCGCGATGCCTACCTGGAGGATTCGCCGCAGGGAAGCCTCCTGCGCAATGCCGGCGAAAGAATCCTGATCAAGGTGGCGACTGTGGTCGAGCGTTTGCCCGCCGACTTCAAAGCGCACCACCCGGCCATCGCCTGGACGGCCATCGGCCGAATGCGAAACCTGGTGGCGCACCACTACGAGAAGGTCAACGACGACCTGGTCTGGGCCGCCCTGGTCCGACGCCTCCCCGAATTGGCCGACGCGCTCGACTTGCCCCGGCCCGAGCCCGCGCCGCGCCCGCAGGTCACCCGGGGCGAGTTGCGGGCAGCCACCCGAGACCATCCCGTCGACCAGAATTGGCCCGCCGACCTGCGGCAAGACCGCCGCCATGCCGACCAGACAGGCGACCCGTGGGCAGCGCCGGAGCGGCGCCGATGAGGCTTGTCAGCGCTGAAAACCGAGGCTTCGCCGGGATGTGTGGGTGGTTGCGGCGTCGGGGCGGGAGGCGGGACGCGGAACGGTGGGATGGCGGCGGCGCCGACGGGCGCGGCCCGGCGTGTCAATGGCGCGAGGAGATGAAATCGCAGCCTCGGCGGCCCCGGGGCCTGTTTCGCGCGTCGAGGCTGCGATCTTATCTCCTTGGCGGGGGCTGCGCCGAGACGCGCGGATTGACGGCTGGGGCGCGGGGAGCGCGGGGGGCGCGGCGGGGAGGTTCGCGGGGCTCGGCGCCTGGCCCCGTCAGGCCCGACCCCGTCTTATCGCACGACATCGTGGACGGTTGCGTCTCTGGACATCGTGGACGGTTGTGTCTCTGGTCATCCTCAGGCCCGGCCCGGTTGGGGCAGTTACGGCCACCCTTGCCCAATGCCGCCACCGGCCCGGGCGGAGTCGTCGCAGTTCAGAGTGTTTCGGTCGGGGAGCCGTCCGCGTATTCGGGTCCCTCGGCCGGCCGTAACTGCCCCAACCGAAAACCGGGAGCAGAAAACGAGGCTTCGCCAGGATGTGTGGGTGGTTGGGGCTGTCCGGCCGGGGCGATTGGGAGGTTTGAGCGTTGGGGCTGATCAGGGCGATGGGGTTGTCGACGCCGCGGCCGGGCTGCGCGGCGTCGGCGATCCCGTCGCCCCGGCCGCCGAGGCCGCCAACGTCTCCCGAATGACGATCCAGCGGCGCATCGAGGACGGCACCATCAAGGCCGTGAGACGCGGCTCGCGGTGGCGCGTCCCACAATCCGAGCTCGACCGCTACCGCCGACAGGTTTGGCGCCCGATTGCCGGCTCCGGCCCGGACGGCATCGCGCGCGAAACGTAACTGACGCTCAAACGCGGCGCCGAGAGCCCCAGCGTGAGAGCCGCTAGCGTTTAGCGCGCCCTTGCCGGAAGCACTTGCCGGAAGCGACTCCGCGAGGTTCCGGCACGGACGCCGGGACTCCGCGCGCCTGAGCGGGCTTTCTTGTCAGTGCCTCCCAGTAGGCTGTCGCCATGAGATCGGTCGAGCTATTCGCCGGCGGCGGGGGACTCGCCCTGGGAACCCATCTGGCGGGTTTCAGCACGGAAGTCGTGGCGGAATGGAACCACTGGTGCTGCGACACGTTGCGCCGGAACCAGGCCGCCGGGCACCCCCTGGTCCAGGGCGCGGACATCCGGGAAGGCGACGTCCGCGGCGCCGACTGGTCCGCCTACGAAGGAATGATCGATCTCGTCAGCGGTGGCCCTCCTTGCCAACCGTTCAGCGGAGGCGGCAAGGGGATGGCGGCGGATGATCCCCGTGACATGTTCCCGGCGACCGCAGAGGTCATTCGCCAAATCCGGCCGAAGGCGTTCATCGTCGAGAACGTGAGAGGCTTGGCACGCCCCAAGTTCGCCGACTACTTCTTTTACATCCAGCTTCGACTGGCCCATCCCGAACTCGCGCCGCACGGCGGCGAATCGTGGACGGATCACTTCACCCGGCTCCAGGCGGAGCACACATCTGTGCGGCAGGACTTGTCTTACAAGGTGGTGACCACTGTCGTCAACGCCGCCGACTACGGCGTGCCGCAGCAGCGCTGGCGCGTCTTCCTGGTCGGCTTCCGGTTCGACGTTGACGCGGAGTGGGCGTTCCCCGAGCCGACGCACCCCGCCCAGATGCTCGCTCACTCCAAGGACGTGACCGGCGATTACTGGGAACGGCACCAAGTCGCCAAGAAGGATCGTTCGAAGCCTGCCATGGCCTTGGGATTGTTCGAGTCACCTGCCGCTTCGCGCCCGTGGCGAACCGTCCGGGACGCGATCTTAGACCTGCCGGAACCCACCTCCAGTGGAAGCGAGACCATTCTCAACCACGTCCTCCAGGAAGGGGCGCGCGCCTATCCGGGGCACACCGGCTCCGACATGGACGAGCCGGCCAAGGCGCTCAAGGCGGGAGTTCATGGCGTCCCCGGCGGTGAGAATATGCCGCGCCGCCGCGATGGCTCCGTCCGCTACTTCACGGTGCGCGAGGCGGCGCGCCTCCAGACGTTCCCAGATCGGTACTCCCTGCACGGACCCTGGAGCGAAGCGATGCGGCAACTGGGCAACGCCGTGCCGGTGATGCTCGCCCAGGTGGTGGCCTCATCGGTCCACGAACACCTGGCCCTGGCCAGCCTTCGCGCCAGGGTCGCGGCCGCGCCCAGCCAGATAGAAAGGCTGAGAGCGCCAGCATGACACCCGAGCCTTTCAACCCGCTGGCCATGGAAAGCCTCGCCAGCAGCATCGTCACCCGCATGATGGAAATGGACGCCGTGCCCTTGGATCGCGTCACCCGATTCGCCGGCGCCGGGATGCAGTGTGTCAAATGGCCGACCGGAGGACCCGTCCGCCGAACACCCCTGAGACTATTCACGCCGCCTTGGGGGCCGAACACCCCGCCTCCATGCCGCGATGGCGGCGGTGTTCCCGGGCGTCCGCGCGGCGTCAGCTTTGGGGAGGCCTGACCACGGCGCGCCGCGCTCTGGCGTCCGTCCGGCGCGCGGCTCCCCCGCGGCTCGGGCCGGGCCGGTCACCAGGCCGCCAGCACGTCCGCGACCAGCAGTTCGACGGCGGCCTCCTCCTCGATCGCCAGGCCGCGCCGCGCCATGGCGCGGGCCAATTCCGGATCCCACGGGGACTCGGCCGGGTGGCCCGAGAGTCGCAGCCGGCCGGGGAAATCGGCGGCTCGCCCGGCCAGGGCCTCGTAGTCGTGGGCCGCGAACCGCCACGGCGTCCAATTGACGTGCCGGGACAGGGCGGAGGCGATCCGCAAGCCGGGCCAGTCGAAGTCGCCGTGGTAGAGGACGCTGGCTCCCGCTGCGGCCACCCGCGACACCAGCCTGGTCGCGGCCGCGCTCGGCTGGCCGGACAGGCAGACCACGCAAGCTCTTGCCGCGCCCGATGCCGCGCCGCCGGCTTCCGTGGCGCCGCCGGCCCGGGTGACGTGCCCGGCCGGGCCGCGGGAGCGGGACCGGGCGCGGGCGCGGGCGCGAAGCCCGGCGGCCGCCGATTCGATGATCGAGGGGTTCTCGCAGACAAATACCGTCCCACCGGCCTCGAGCGGGGCGACAACGCCGGTCAAGACCTGGTCCAAAGTCAGCGACAGCGCCAGCGGCGCCGCTCGGGCGGCTGAGAGCATCGCCTGGGTGGCGGCGGCGGCCGGCTCAGGGTCTGGCCGGGCTCGGGCCGCAATCCCCAGGCCCAGCACCGTGGAGGCCAGGCCAGAGGCGTAGACGCCCAGTTCCTCCAGGGCCGGGCGCGGCTCGGCGCGGGCGGTCAGGGCGCAAGCGGCGGGGCCGACCACCGCCGCCAAGGGCCGTCCCGGATCCAGCCCGTGCGCGTCCCCGAGGAGGCGCTGGGCCAAGACTGCCCTGAGCTCGCCCGCCACCGGCAGCGCCGCCAGCACGCGAGCCGCGTTTCGCGCCAATCCCAAGCCGACCCCCGCCAGAGCGGCCTGATCCCCGACAACCAGGCCCAGGCGCCGGGCCTCGGCCCGGGCGACCCGTTTGAAGCCGCCGCCGGCGGCCCACTCGTCGGCCCAGGCCCGCAGCGCCGGATGGGCTTCCCAAGCCGGGCGGAGCGCGGCCGCGGCGATTCGCCAGGCGGCCGCCGCCCGCGCCGCCTCTCGGCCGCGCACCCGGACCGGCCCGGTCAACGCGGTCACGGCATCGGCCAACCCGGCGGGCCACGGGCCGTCCCGCAGTGTCCGCTCGACCAAGGCCAGATCCACCGTCAAGCGATCGCCGCGCCCCCGCGGCGGGCCGAACAACCTGGTCGCGGCCACGCGCTGGTCGTGGCTCGGGCTGGCCAGGATCACGCGCCCGGCCAACGGCGCGGCATCGGACCCCTGGCCGTCTTCAAGGCGCCGACGGACCCGCTCGACCAGCCAGGCGACCTCTGGGGCGCCCAGCAGCCGGCCCAAGGCGGCCAGGTCTGGGGCGCTCACGGCGCTTCCAGCCAAGCGGCGGCGGCGCCGTCACGGGCGCCGGCCCGGGCCAAGGCCCGCGGGGGCGGCTCGTCCGCCCGAGCGCGAACCGCCCCATCCCACTCCCAACGGCTGACATGCACCGCGGCCACGCCCTCGGTGCGGCTGAGATGGGCGATCGCCAGGCCGGGGACGGACGGGTAGCAGCCCCACTCGCGTTCGGACGTCATCACAACGTCGAGGTCGAAGTCGCGGAACAAGCCCATGGCCTTGGCGCGGGCGTCGTTGTCGATCCCGGCGAACGCCTCGTCGAGCAGGATCAGACGGGGCGCGTCAAGCTGGCCGGCCGACCGGTAGTAGGAGGCGGCCGCCGCGAACAGAGGCAGGGTCAGCCCCAGCGCGCGCTCGCCAGTCGAGGCCGGGCCGGCCCCGGAGACCCAACGCGAGCCTTGCGACCGCTCGACCGCGAAGGTGTGCCACCGCCGGTAGTCGAAAGCGCGCTCCAAATGGGCGTTCCAACCCGCGGCCGGGTCGGCCGCCCGGGCGTTCTCGACGCAGCGCTGCAAGAAGTCCCCGATGACGCCGCGGTCCGCCTCGCCCCATAGTCCTCCGGCCCGCAGCAGCAGGCCGCGCACCTGCGAGAATCCGGCGGGCGCGTCCGGGTCCGGTTTCCAGAGCAACCGGATCTTCACGCCGGTCGAGGTGGCCCGGCCGCGCAATTCGCGGTTCAGGCCCTCGACCCACGTCTCGGCGTGGACGATCAGTTCCGCCAAGCGGGCGGCGGTGTCCGCCATCAGGTAGTTCTCAAGGATCTCCCGCTCGCGCGCGGACAGGGTCTGCCGTTTGACGTCGATGGCGGATTCGACCTCTCTCGCCAACTCGTCGGGTCCCAGTTCGCGCTCGCCGTAGCGGATGCGCACCTCCTCCGCCTCGGCGTGCTCCAAGCTCTCCACGGCGTGGTTGTAAACCGCCAGGTCGGAGCGCAGATCGGTGAGGGCGCGAGAGTTGCGCGTCCGCGCGTCCTGCTGCTGGTCGGGACCGATGGGCACATCGGCCAGCGCGCTCTCGATCCGCCGGGCCAGGGCCACCACGGCGGTGGCGGTCTCAAGGGCGCCCGGCTCCACCTCCGGGGCCGCGATCCGCAGCAGGTTCAGGGCGGCGAAGCCCCGCAACCGCCCCACCGAGGCGTCGCGCCGCGCCGCCGCCTCCGTCCGGCGCTCGTCGATCTGGCGGTGGCGCTCCTCGGCCGCCCCAAGCGCCTGGACCGCGTCGTTCAGCTGGTCGGCCAACGCATCCCGGAGCGCCTCGGCCTGGCGTTTGGCCTGGGCTATCTGACCCTCCTCAGCCCGCAGATCCTCCACCGCCGCGCCGACGCTCGCCTCCAAGGTGGCGTGGCGCTCCGAGGCCGCCAACTCGTCCTTCTCGGCCCTGTCCAGTTCGCGGCGCCGCGCTTGCGCCTGTCCCTCCCATTGGCCGGCCCCGTCCCGCGCCCTTTGGGCCGCCCGCTCCAGGTCGCCGGCTCGGTCCAGAGCCGCGCGGGCCTCGACCAGCGCCGGGGCGAATGCGAACAGCGCCGCGCGCAGCCGCGCGACGCCCTCTTCGCCGGGCTCGATCGCCAAGTCCTGGCCGATCGCCCGCGCCTCGGCCGCCAGCGCCGCCGCTTGCGCTCGCGCCTCGGCGGCCTGGGCGGCGGCTTCGGCCGCGCCGGCCGCCGCGGCGGCCTCCTCGCGCGAGGCGGCGCGGGCCGAATAGGCGGTCTCGAGAACGACCTGCGGCTGGCGAGAGGGGACGGCCTCGCGCTCATCGCGGACCTGGGCCGCCCGGGCCGCGGCCGCCGCCGCGCCGGCGTCGAGCCGGTCGATCTCGCGCTCGAGATCCGCCATGGCCCGGCGCACCTCGTCGACGCGCGCCCGGCGCCGCCGCTCGCGCGCGGCCACGCCCACGAATTGGGCCTCCGGCTTGGCCCAGCGGCCGCGCGCCCGGCCCATGCCGTAACTGCCGTCGTCGTCCACCCAGACCGGTCCGGCGTCCCGGCCGTACCCGATCCCGCTCAGCACGCCGCGCACCACGTCTTCGCCCGGGCCGTCCTCGGCGAGCGAGCCCGGGTCGGGCGCCATGACGGCGTCCAGGGTCGCCCGCGTCGAGTCGCCGGGCGCCGCGCCCGCGGCGCGGTCTGGGGCCGGCGGGCCGCCTAGGCCGACCGGGCCGCCGCCCTGGCCCGGACCCGACGCGGCGGCATCGTCCACGGCGCCCGGACCGGAAGCCAGCAATAGGTCGCCGGTCGCCGGATCGGCCACCGACCCGTCCTGCCGGACCAGCGCGTCGAGCAGCCCCGAGGCCTCCAACGCGGCCTCCAAGCCGGCCCGCCGCCCCTGGTCCACCGCCTCGCGGAAGTCCACCAAGGCGAACAGCGGCCGGGCCGGCTGGCCGGGCTCCGGCGGGCGCCGGCCCCGGCCGGGCTCCGGCCTGGGCGAGGCGCCGGACTCCAATAGATCGAGCTCTTCCGCCAGAATCTGGCGTTGCTCGACCCGTTCGCCGCGCTCGGCCGCCAGAGCTTGCCGCCGGCCCGCCGCCTCGGCCAGGGCCGCCTCCGCCAAGTCGGCCACGCGCCGGGCCAGTGGGAAGTCCCAGGCCTCGGGTTCGGCGGACCAGTCGGCTACCTCTTCGACCAGAGTCTCCGGATCCGGCGCCGACAGGACCAGCAGGCCGGTCAGATAGGCCCGCACAGCCTCGAGCAGCGCCTGGCGGGCCGAGTCAGCCGCCGCGTCCGCCTCCTGGCGAGCCTGAAGCCGCAGGCCGGCCCGCGTCTCGGCCTCGGCCGCCTTCTCGGCGGCGCGCTCCGCCTCGGCGCGCTGACGGTCTGCCGCCTGGACCGCCCGCGCGACGCGATCGGCCTGCTCTTCGCGGCGCCTGAGGATCCGCTTGGCCCGCTCCGGGTCGCCCAGGGCCTGCGCCAAATCCTCGGCCAACCCGGCGTCGGCGGCGTGGGAGGCGCAGACTTCGCGGTTCCGCTCGGCCTCGGCGCGCGCCGCCCCGGCCTGCTCTCCGGCCTCGCCGGCCTGGCGAGCGGCCTTGGCGGCGTTGGCCTGGGCCGCCTCCCACTCGGCCCTGGCCTGGACCAGCCGCTCGCGGGCCAGATCCGCCTGGCCGCGCGCCTGGACGAGGCTGGCGGCGTCCGCCCAGGCCTCGGATTCGCGCAGCGCGTCCAGCCGGGCTTCGAGTTGGACCATGTCGAGCCCGGCCGTCCGCTGGTCGTCCTTGATCTGGTCTATGCGCTGGCGCGCCTCTTGCGAGGCCCGCTGGGCCGATCCCAAGTCGCGCCCGAACCCCTCGTACGCCGAGTGCGTTCGGCGCACGTCCTCGGCCACCAGGCGCGAGATCGTCTGGGCGTAGCGGCGGTGCTCGCGCAGGAAGCGCTGGACGGCGCGATGACTGGCCTCCAACTCTTCGAGACGCCGCTTTTCCTCGTCCAACGCCCGGAACGACTCGGCCAGGTCCGCCAGAACCTCTGGGCCCAGGGGCGGCAGCGAATCCGTCAAAGCGCTGGCCAGGCCGGCCTCGTTGGGTTTGCGGGACAGCTGCGGCTGGCGGAGCTGGATGAGCAGGTCCATCAAAGCTCCGTAGCGGGCCTGGCCAAGGCCGAACAGTTTCTGGTCCAGGGCCTGGCGGTAGGCGTCGAGCTCCTTCTCATAGACCCGTCCCAGTCCGCCCGGCTCGATCTCTTCGCGCAGCCGCTCGCAGGTCAGCACCCGGCGGTTCGCATCGATCAGCTTTAGGTCTCCGACCCGCCTGGACGTGGTGAAAAACCAATGCCGGGTCACCCCGCGCCCGCGCACGGCTTTCAGGCCGCAGCCGATTGTGAAGTACTCCGGGTCCGTCCCGTCCCGGCCGAGCCGGCCGAACTCCAGCCAGGTGTAGCCGATTCGCTCGTCGTAGTCCTCGGCCCCGCCCAGCAGCAGATTCCACTCCATCGCCTTGTGGCGGTCCGCGTCCGGCTCCAGGCGGCTGGCGGAGAGCCTCCCGTCGAACAAGAACGGCAGGGTCAGGGCCAGGACCTTGGACTTGCCGGTCCCATTGTTGCCACGCAGCAGCAGCCGGCCGTCGCGGAAGTGGAACTGCTCATCCTCGAAGTAGTACAGCTCGGTCAGGCCCAGCCTGAGCGGCGTCCAGCGTTCGCGGGTCGGGGCTGGTAGCTGGGCAGTCGTCATCGTGCGTCCTCACTTGCGCTTAAGTCGAACAACGCGGCGCCCGCCTGCTCCGGCCCCGGCGCGGCCGCCGACGGCGAGACGCGGGCGCGGTCGAAGCGGAAACGGCGAATCGCTGGCAGCGGCCGCGCCTCGCGCCCGGCCAGGCGCACCAGCCCGAGGGCCTCCAGCTTCGCCAGGGCGTCGCGCACCAAAACGGCAGCGGCGCCCGGCTCGCGGGCCGACGCCCGCCAGTGGCTGCCGTACTCGCGGATCCACCGCCGCATGCGCTCCTCCAGGTGGGCCAGTGCGGACGGGCCTGCCTGGGCCAGGTGTTCGGCTAGCAGCAAGGCGGCGTGGCCGCCGGTGCCGACCTCCGGCACGCGCAGGTCGGACAGGCTGTCCTCGGGGTCCGCCATCGCGATGCCCTCGGCCCGGATCTCCGCGACCAGGCCGGTCAACTGGGCGATCCGGTCTGTCAACGGCTGGCGCTGGCGAGTCAAGTAGGCGGCCGCCTCGGCGTCCAACTCCTCGACGCAGCAGACCGGGTCCTCCAAGAGCTGGGCGGTCAGCCGCCATCTGATCGCGCGGTTGCGCTCCTGGTCCGTGTACGCCTCGCGGGCGGGATGCAGTTCGCGCTCGAGTTGGCCTATGTCCGGCGGGGCGGGCGCCAACCGGGCGCCGACGCGGGCCGGGGACTGGGTCGCCACCAGCAGCCGGGCCAGCACCCTCCGCTCGACGTCGTACAGCGCCGCGTCACCGCCCACGCGCACGAAGGCCTGCTCGTCGCCCGAGACGCGCCGGATCGCCCCCAGGCGGAGAAGCAGCTCGACCGCCTGGGCCAGGTCGGAGCGCTCATCGCGGGTCTCAAAGGTGAAGACGATGCCGCCGAGGTCGCGTTCGCGCGCCAGGGCCATCACGCCGTTGGCGATGTCGCCCAAGGTGGTTTGGGCGTCCGAGCGTTCCAGCACGGCCGCGGCCAGGCAGAACAACACGTAGCGGCGGGCGCTGAACGGCGGTTTCGCGGGGCTGGGCCGGGCCGGGTGGCAACCCGCGATGGCCCGCCCGGTCGCGGTGTCCGGGACGATCTGCTTGTTCAAGCGGATCACCGCCGTGTCGTCGATCAGCCGCCAGCCGGTGTTGGCGTCGAACCATTGGCGCAATTCCACGAGGTGCTGGCGGACCAGCCGGAACCCGTCCGGGTCGATCGCCTCCGCCACCAGGGGGTTCGCCAGCAGCACCCGGGCCGCGCGCTGGAGCTCCTCGCGGGCGCTCTCCTCGACCGCGCTGGCCAGGAAGGCGCCGCCGACCACTTGCACCGGGCTCACGGCGCCACCGCCAACCCGGCCTGGCGGGCAGGGGCCGCGTCGGTCAGCCTGATCTCGATCTCGTGGTCGGGACCGCGCAGCACTCCCTCCGGTGTGGCCACGTCGGCCCAGGCGCCGTCCGCCGCGCGCTTGATCCGCACCGTCAAAGCGCCGTCCGACGAGGCCACCGAGGTTTCCCGCCCGCCGCCCAACTCCGCTATCGCGTCCCCGACCAGCGCCAGCAGGAGGTCGAACTCCCCGCGGTCCAGCAGGCCAAGCCCGGACAGCCGCGCCGGCGTCCGCGCCGCCAGGCGAAGGCGGGCGGCGCCGGCTTGGCGGGCCAGCCGTTCCGCCTGTTCCGCCAGCATCCGGCGAGCCTCGCCCCGGTCCTTGACGCGCGAAGGCGGCCCGTGGCGCTCGTATTGGCCGGTGGTCCGCAGCCGAGCGCTGATCGCAATTGGCGGCGCGTCCGCCCAGGGCGTGCCCGGCCGCGCCTCCTGAAAGGCCGGGTCCTGCAAGGTGGCGGTCGTGATCGACAGGTGGCGCGACGAGGTGAGACCGAACGCCGCCCGCCAGAGCCGATGCCGGGACGGGTCGTCGGGCAGGGCGGCGAACCACTGCGCCAGGGCCAGGAAATCAGTCGACCGGTCGCTGCGGCCCGATTGCCGCTCCGCGATCATGGCCACCGCCTGCAGCAAGGCCGGCACCGCCGAACGGGCGCGTGATCGCAGCAGCTCCGCCTCGGAGGGACGGCCCGGGGTTGAGACGAACCACCCGAGCAGGCCGCGCCAGCGTTCCAGCCAGCGGCCCGCCATCAACTCGAGCTCTTCCTCCGGGTCCGCTCCGGCGCCGGGCGGCCGGTCCTCCAACTCTCGCGCCGCCACGAGCCGGCAGATCGCGCCGACCTGGTCGCGCGGGAATGAGCCCAGCAAATCGGCGATCTGCTGGCCGCGGACCACCAGATCCTGCAGAAACCGCTCGATGTAGCGGATCAGGCGTTCCTTATAGGCGACGAAAGCGTCCAGGTCCGCGTCATGCAAGTCGATGGACCGCTGGACGGAGCCCATGAACGCGGCCGCGTTGTCCGCCAGGTCCCTGAACACCGCTGTCAGCGAGATCAGCCCGCTGTGGATGCGGGGCTCGTCGAGCGGCGCCTCGGCCATGGCCGAGCCGAGCGCCCGCAATTGCGCGGCAATATTCTCCAATGCCACGGCCTGCAACTCGCCCCGCTCGCCGTAGGCCTGGTCGTAGACCTCCAACGCCCGCTCAGCCGCCTCGCCCGGCCCCGACAACTGGTAGATCATGCGCCGGCGCCGGAAATCCTCCAGAGTCGACACCCGCGCCGTGTCCGGAAACGCCAACAGGTTGCCCCACTCCTCCTTGGCCAGCGCGTCCAGGGCGGCCGTCACCTCGTCGATCCCCGCCGAAGAGCCGCCGGCGGCGAGGATCCGGGCCACATCCGGCGGGCGCAGGTGGACCGCGAACCGCTCCTTCTCCCCGATGAACGCCCGCATGACCGAGCGATAAATGGCCGCCTTCGGCGCCGTGGCGTAGGCGAACGGCGCGTACCGGGCCGCCTCTGACTGATTCACGCCTGCCAGTGTGGCATGAACCCCAGCCGAAAAAGAGTTCTTCGGGATGGGGGGGTGTTGTTGCGCGTGTTTGGGCCGGGGCAGGCTGGTGGCCAGGCCGGGGCTGGGTTGGGCGGGTGGCGCGCGGACGGAGGCCGGGTTGGGCTGGCGGTCTGTCGCGTCTTGTTTCGG
>JAIROU010000360.1 GCA_031257375.1 Bifidobacteriaceae bacterium | reverse complement strand
CCAAGTCTGGGCCGGAACCGAATTCAAAGACGGCGAACCGGTCACCAAACCAAACCCCCAAACCACCGAAAACCAACCCGAATCCGACACCCCCATCCACAAGATTTGACAATTTCTCGGTGGGCGAGGCGTGGAGCCTGAGACTGGCGCCGATGTTCCGTTATGGCGGCGCGGTCGCGTTTGAGGCCGAGGGAACGCCCCGCGGTGTGACGGTGGCGGATGGCGTGTTGGGTGGGGTTCCCGTCGAGGCCGGCGACTTCGACGTGACCGTCACCGCGACCGTCGGCGCGCAACAGGCTTCGGCGTCGCTGGTGCTGCGCGTTGTCGGCGCTGGTCAGACGCGGGCGGATGAGTTGGCTGTGATGTCCTACAACGACTGGGCGCCTGAGACGGAGGAGTCAAGGTCGATGGAGTTGCGCAGCTTCGCGGCTTCGGGCGCGGATGTCATTTTGATCCAGGAGGGCGCTCAGGCCACGGTCGAGTGGATCGCGGACCAGCTTGGCTGGTATATGGCGTCACCGCGTTTGATTTCCCGGTACCCCATCTTGGAGACGGCTTCAGGTGGTTCTTGGACTGGGGCTCTGATCAACGCGGATCCGGTGGCGGGCCGGGTTGTGTGGGTGGTGTCAGCCCATCTGCTGGCGTATCCGTATGGGCCGTATTCGGTGCGGGATGGGCACTCCCTTGAATCGGTGCTGGCCGACGAGGAGTCTTACCGGGCCGGGTCTAGTGGCATGGCGGGCATATTGGCCCAGTTCGCGGACCAGATCGCCGGGGCTGATGAGATTCCCGTGATAGTTGGCGGGGATTTCAACACTCCGTCGCATTTGGACTGGGTGGAGGCGGCCAAAGCCTCCCACCTGGGCTGGGCTGTGGAGTGGCCGGTCACGCTGAAGGCGGCGCAGGCTGGTCTGATCGATTCGTTCAGGGCGGTCAATCCTGATCCGGTGGCGGTGCCGGGCAACACTTGGACGCCCCGAGACGCGGCCGACATGCAGGACCGGATTGATTATGTGCTATACAAGGGCGACGCTCTTGAGCCAGTCACTTCCGAGGTGTTCATGGGTCCGGGCGGCGGGGCCGACCCGTTGACTTACTGGCAGTCCGAT
Organism: Bifidobacteriaceae bacterium; assembly: GCA_031257375.1. GTDB lineage: Bacteria > Actinomycetota > Actinomycetes > Actinomycetales > WQXJ01 > JAIRTF01. Next base: position 3,731 of record JAIROU010000360.1, on the reverse strand, counting down.
CACGCGGCGGTCCGGACTGTGTTCAGTTGGTTGTCCACAGCCGACCCGGAGCCGCCGGCTTTGGCTTTGTCGGCCACGTCTGGGTTCAAGTGCATCGCCGGGAAGGCGTACTTGACCGTGACCGCCTTCAACGACTCCGACCAGGCGGCCGCGATCACGGTGACGACCCCGTTCGGGGTCAAGGTCTTCCCGTCGATCACGGCCGGCAAGTCGGGGTTCCACTCCTTCACCACGCGCCTGCCCTCCTATAGCGGCGTGCCGGTGGCGGTGACGGGCCAAGCCCTGGCCGACCCGACCCTGACCGGCGCGGCCGCCGAGACAGTGGCGGCGGCATCGTGCATCTGACCCCAACCCCACCCCAAAACGGGGACCCCGGCGCCTGGCGCCACGTTCGGCCTTGGCCGCTGGGGGCCGAGGAACACAACTGAATAGCAGGTCGGACGGACGGGCCGGTCGGCGCGGCGGCGGCGGGGAGCCGCCAGTGGCGCCCGGCCCGGAAAGTGGGGGCGCCGCCGCCCTGGCCGCCCCGCTCCGGCGTCCATCAACACTCGTCCGGGCGTCCGCCCGCCCGGCGCCCGCAAACCCGGCCCGGCCTCCCGGCCCGGTCGGCAATCAACACCCGAAAGGAAAGCTGAACAAAATGAACAAAGGAAACTTCTTGAGGATGGCGGCCGCCGGTCTGGGCGCGCTGCTGGTGGCCGGTGTGGCCGGCGCGGCCTTCGCGGATGACACCGACACCGTCAACGAGACTGACCTGCTGGTGACGGTCGGGCCCCTGTCGACCGGGGCGTTGACCCTGTCCGTGGCCGGCCCGTCGGCCACCTTCGCAGAGGACACGAGCAACGCGGACACCGCCATCCGGGTGTTCACGGCCACCCTGCCGGATGTGACGGTGAGCGACACCCGCGCCGCCGCCGACATCGACCCGGCCTACGCCTGGTACGTGGTCGGGACCGCGACGGACTTCGAGGACGTGGCGAACGTGGCGGCGGACATTCCGGCGGGCCGGCTGGGCTGGACCCCGGCGCTGGCCTCGAGCGTCGATCCGAGCGAGGTCTCGGAGGGCGACCCGGTGCTGACCACCTACGACGCGCGCACCACCGTGGACCCGGTCCCGGCGGACAACGTCGGCCTGGTTGGCTCGGAGTTGTTCGCCCTGGCGGGCGGCTCGGCCGCAATCAATCCGACCGGTTCGTGGACCGGCAACGCCGCCCTGGTCCTCAAGGCGGACGCGACGGTGGCGCCGGCCAGTTACAAGTCGGTGCTGACCCTGTCGCTGTTCGAAGACTGATTCGGTGCTGCGGCTTGGCCGGGGGAGCGCTCGGGGGAGCGGCCTTCGGCCAAGCCCCGGCCAGGCCCCGGCCAGGCCCCGGCCATGCGGGGAGGCGTTTGATTCCGGGATGGCAGGAGGACCGGCGAGATGAGCGATAGGCCGCACTTGACCGGGCGCGCGGGTGGGCGCGGGGGCGCGCGGCGCGCCGTCGGCGTGCTCGGCCGCCTCGGCTGCTGCGCCGCGTTCGGTCTGATGGGACTTTTCGCCGGCCCTGGCGCGGCGGTGGCGGACGGTGCCGACGGCGCCGAGGAGGCGCCGGTGGCGTGGTCGGTGGCGCCGGCCGGGCCGGCCGGTCCGGACGGGCGCCACCGGGTCGAGTTGGAGTTGGAGCCCGGCCAGCGGGCCGAGGACCATTTCGCGGTCACCAACCAGTCCATGCGCGCGGCCGTGTTCGCGATCCAGGCGGCCGACGGGTACTTCACCGCCCAGGGGCGGTTCAACATGCTGGACCAGCCCGGGGACTCGGTCGACGCCGGCACCTGGATCGACGTCGAGCGTCGGGTCGAGGTCGGCCCCGGCGAGACGGTGGTGGTGCCGTTCTCCGTGGACGTGCCCGCCGGCGCCGAGCCCGGCGACCACGCGGCCGGCATCGCCGCGGCGCTGACCAGCGCCGAGGCGGCCGAGGGCGACGAGCCCGGGATGGGCGTGGTGTCCAGGTTCGGCTTCCGGGTGATGGTCCGGGTGGCGGGGGAGTTGCGGCCCGGCCTGGAGATCCGGCAGGTCGGCGCCGCCTACGACTTGTCCTGGAACCCCTTCAAACCCGGTCGCTTGGTGGTCGGCTTCGACTTGGCGAACACCGGCAACACCCGCCTGCTGGTGACCGGCGAGGTATCCGCCGGGGTGGGCGGCCAAGGCGGCGTCTTCCCGGCCGCCGATGCCGTCGAGATCGAATTGCTGCCCGGCGACTCGCGCCGCGTCCAGGTGGCGGTCGGCCGGGTTTGGCCGCTGTTCGCCGCCAAAGTGGTTGTCGGCGCGGACCCCGAGGTCCTGGCCCTGGAGGGGGCGGGGCCGGTGCCTTTGCTGGCGCGGGTGACGGCCTCGGCTACGGCTTGGACCGTGCCGTGGCCGCAGTTGGCGCTGGCGGCCGGGTTGGCGCTGCTGGTCTGGGCCAGGCTGGCGGGCCGGCGGCGGTCGCGCCGCCGGTTGGCCGCGTTGTTGGAACAAACCCGCGCCGAGGAGCGCGCCCGCCTGCTCGCGGAAGCGACCGGCCGGGCGGACCCAGCCGCTGGCGCCCCGGCCAATCGGCCGGGCCCGGGCGGCGGCGCCTCGGCCAACTGGTCGGACCCGGCTGGCGGCGACTTGGCCGACCGGCCTGACACGGGCGGCGGCGGCCCGGCCGACTGGTCGGACCCGGGCGGCGGCGCCTCGGCCGCCCCGACACCTGGCACGGAAGGAGGTCAGCCATGAGCGGGCGCGAAACCGGTGGTCGCGCCGGGCCAGCCGGGCGGCGTCGGGCGGTGCTCGCGGCTTTGGTCCTGGCGGCCGCGGCGGCCGTCTGGCCGCTGGCGGCGGCCTCGGCCGACGACGACTCGGTGGTGCTGTGGCTGGAGGTCGCCGAGCGGGCCTCGCCCAGCACCGTTCCCACCGGCTTTGAGCAGGAGGAGGATGTGACGCCGACGGCGTCCTCGACCGGAACCGGGCCGACGGCGTCATCCTCGGCCGGTGGCGGCCCGTCGCAGTCGGCGCCTGGTCCCACGGCGTCATCGTCCGCCTCCGGGCGCGGAGGCGGACCCCTGCCCCGGACCGGCGGCGACGGCGGCCGCCTGGCGACCGCGGCGCTGGCCGCCATCATCGGCGGGGCGGCGCTGGCCGCCTGGGCGCGCCGAACCGCCGCCCGGCGGCAACTCGCCGGACCGGCCCAGGGAGGATGACGGACCGTCCCGGCGTCGCACGGGCTCGGGCCTGGGCCGCCAGCGGGCGCTCTTGTAGTCGCCCGATCAGGCGACTATCGTGGCGCTTGTGAGCACCGCCACCACCACAATCCGGGTTGATCGGCGCGTTCATCAAGTGTTGACCGAGCGCGCCGGTCAGCGCGGGCTCACGGTCGCCGCCCTGGTGGCCGAGCTGGCCGAACGCGACCGTCGGGCCGGGATGATCGCCTCGGAGCTGGAGGCCCGCGCGGCTGACGCCGACAACCCCGAGGCCAGGGCAGAGCTGGAATTGTGGGACCAAGCCCTGGGCGACGGCATTGACTGAGCACGTCCGCGGGGAGGTCTGGTTGGTCGCTTTGGGCGCCGGCCGCGCGGGGGAGCCGGCCAAGAACCGGCCGGCCGTGATCGTGTCCAGCACCGCTCTCAACACCGGTCGCCCGCGCGACTTGATCGACATTGTGCCGATCTCGTGGTCGCTGGCCCCCTCGGCGCTGAGGCCCGGAATCCCTCAGTCGGCTGGCGTCGAG
>JAIROU010000312.1 GCA_031257375.1 Bifidobacteriaceae bacterium | reverse complement strand
TGCTCCGGGCCGGCCTGGCCGGCCCGGCCGCCCTGGCCGTCGCCAGCCACCTGCTGGGCCGCTGGGCTTAGGGCCTGGCTCGCTGCCGCGGGCCGCCAGAAACGCGGGCGGTTTCCGGCCGGGCCGAGGCGTTCAGCTGCCAAGCGACCTCAAGGTCGCTTCGGGCGCTTGGCGCCTTGGCGCGGACGGGGGAATTGGCCCGCGCCGGCTGGCGGCCCGTCTTGCGGGCGGCGCGGATCGGTAGAATCGGTGTCATGTCTTTGCCGTCAGATTGCCTGTTCTGCCAGTTCGTCGATGGCAGCCTTGAGACCGAGGTCGTGGGGCAGAACCAGAAAGCCATCGCCTTCCGCGACATCAACCCGCAGGCGCCGGTGCATGTGCTGGTGATCCCGCGCGAGCATTACGTCGACGTGGCGGCGCTGGCGGCGGCCGATCCGGAGACCCTGGCCGACCTGGTGGCGTTGGCCCAAGAGGTGGCCCTGGTCGAAGCCGATGGCGAGTACCGCTTGATCTTCAACTCCGGCCCGACCGCCGGCCAGAGCGTCTTCCACGTCCACGGCCATGTGATCGGCGGGACCAAGCTCGGGTGGACTCCGGCGTGATGGCGGATTCGAACGCGGGCCTGAGGACCATCCGGGTGGCGGACACCGCCGCCATGATGGCGCTGGTGGGACCGGCCGACGTGAACTTGCGGGCGATCGAGCAGGCCGCCCCGTTGGCCGACGTCCACGTCCGGGGCGACGTCATCACCATCCGCGGCCCGGCCGAGGCGGCCGCCGAGGCCTCCGCGCTGGTCGAGGAATTGCTGGCGACGGTCGGGCGGGGCGGGCAGATCGGACCAGACGACGTCCGCCGGGTGGCGGGCATGCTGCGCGATCTGGCCGGGCGCGACTCCGGCGAAAGCCCGAGCCAAGTCTTGACCCAGTCGATCCTGTCGGCCCGCGGGCGGACGGTCCGGCCGAAGACCCTGGGCCAGAAGCGCTACGTCGACATGATCGACGCCGCCACCGTCGTCTTCGCGATCGGCCCGGCCGGCACCGGCAAGACCTATCTGGCGATGGCCAAGGCTGTCCAGGCCCTCCAATCGCGCCAGGCCAAGCGGATCGTGCTGACCCGCCCGGCGGTCGAGGCCGGCGAGCGGCTCGGCTTCCTGCCCGGCACGCTGGGCGAGAAGATCGACCCCTACCTGCGCCCCCTGCACGACGCGCTGCAGGACATGATGGACCCTGACCACATCCCCCGCCTGATGGACGCCGGGACGATCGAGGTGGCGCCGTTGGCCTACATGCGCGGCCGCACCCTCAACGACGCCTTCATCATCTTGGACGAGGCCCAGAACACCACCGCCGAGCAGATGAAGATGTTCCTGACGCGCCTCGGCTTCGGCTCGAAAATGGTGGTGACGGGCGACGTCACCCAGACCGACCTGCCCTGGGGCACCCGCTCCGGCCTGAGGGTGGTCCGCGAGATCCTCGACGGCCTGGACGGCCTCGCCTTTTGCGAGCTGACCAGCCGCGACGTGGTCCGCCATCGGATCGTCAGCCAGATCATCGACGCCTGGGGGGCCTGGGACGCGGCCCGCCTCCGTGAGCGCGGCGACCCCCGCCGCGACCCCGGCCACAGGCGGGCCGAGCCCGGCCACGCCCGCGGCGACCGCCCCCGCGCGCGGGACGACCCCGCCCGCGGGCGCGGCGAGCCCGTCCGCGCCCGCGGCGAGCCCGGTCACACGCGCGGCGACCCCGGCCACACGGACGGCCAGACCGGCCAAGGAGGGCTCGGATGAGCGTCGAAGTGCTGAACGAGACTAGCGCCAAGCTGGACGAGCTGGAGTTCGCGGGCCTGGGCCGGTTCGTGCTCGACTCGCTCAACGTCCACCCCCAGGCCGAGCTGGTGATCAGCTTCGTCTCGGCCGAGGCCATGGCCGAGTTGCACGAGCGGTTCCTGGACGAGCCCGGCCCAACCGACGTCATGAGCTTCCCGATGGACGAGCTCCGCCCCGGCGGCGACGAGCGCCCGGGCGAGCCCGGCATCCTCGGCGACGTGGTGATCTGCCCGCAGGTGGCCGCCCAGCAGGCCCGCGAGATGGGGCACAGCCTGGAGGACGAGCTGTTGGTGCTGGCCACGCACGGCATCTTGCACCTTCTCGGCTTCGACCACGCCGACCCGGCCGAGCGCGAGGCCATGTTCGGCCTGCAGCGCAAACTGGTCCTGGCCTTCATCGCGTCGAGGTAGCCGTGGGCGCGGTTCCGTGGTGGGTCTTGGCGCTCGTCGCCGCCGTCGGCCTGGGCCTGTCGATGCTGACCGCGGCCGGCGAGGCGGCGCTGCAGCGCCTGGCCCTGGCCGGCGACGACGACCTGGCCGACCTGCCCGGGCGCCGGCGCCGCCGCGTCGCCAAGCTGCTGGCGGCCAGCGACACCGTGGTGCCCGCCTCGGCCTTCGCCCGGGTCTGGTTCCAGATGCTGGCCGGCGTCTCGATCGCGTTGGCGGCGGTCGGATGGGCGGGCAGCGGGCGCGGCTGGACGGCCCTCGGCTGGGCGGTGGCGGCGGCGGCGGTGGCGGCGGTGCTGGTGGCGCTGGCCCGCCCGCGCGCCCGCGCCTCGGCCGCGCCGGTGGCCGCGATCCGTTGGGCTGGTCCATGGCTGACAGCTTTCCACATCGCTCTGACACCGTTGCGGCCGATGCTCCGGCGGCTCGCCCCGCCCGGCCTGCTGCTGTCCCCGGACGAGCTGGCCGACTTGGTGGAGAACGTTTCCACGACCGACGACATCGCCGCCGAGGACCGCGAAATGCTCTCCTCGGTGGCCGAGCTGGGCCAGACCCTGGCCCGCGAGGTGATGGTGCCCAGGACTGACGTGGTCTCGCTGGAGGCGGCCAAGCCGCTGCGCAAAGCCATGGCCTTGTTCCTGCGCTCGGGCTTCTCGCGGGTGCCGGTGGTCGGCCCGGACGGGCTCGACGACGTTCGCGGGGTGGCCTATCTGAAAGACGCCGCGCTGGTCCTCCAGGCCCGCCCGGACGCCGACGACCAGCCGGTCGCCCAGGTCATGCGCCCGGCCGTGTTCGTGCCGGAGTCGAAACCGGTCGACGAGGTCCTGCGGGAGCTCCAAACCCTGGGCACGCACCTGGCCCTGGTGGTGGACGAGTACGGCGGGGTGGCCGGGCTGCTGACGGTCGAGGACGTGCTCGAGGAGATCGTCGGGGAGTTGACCGACGAGCACGACCCGGACCCGCCGCAGGTCGAGCCCCTGGGCGGGGGGCTCTACAGGGCGCCGGCCAGGTTCGAGTTGGACCAGTTGGGCGAAGCCTTCGGCCTGGAAATTGACGACGATGACGTCGACACGGTCGGCGGCCTGCTCGCCAAGGCTGTCGGCAGGGTGCCGATCTCGGGCACGCGGGCGGAGGTCCAGGGACTCGAGTTGACCGCCGAGCGGACCGAGGGTCGCCGCAAACAACTGGCGACCGTGCTGGTCAGGCGCGTGGAACGGCCGGAGGCCGAAGTTGGCGGGTGATAGGGTCCGGCGCCCGGGCGAGGCGAGCGAGGCCGGGCGCGGCGCGAGCGCGGGCCTGGGCGACGGCATCGGCGGCGGTTTGCGCTCCGGCTTCGCGGCCGTGGTGGGGCGCCCGAACGTCGGCAAGTCGACGCTGACGAACGCGCTGGTGGGCGAGAAGATCGCGATCACGTCGTCAAAGCCGGAGACGACGCGCCATCGCGTGCGGGGGATCATCGACGGGGAGCGCCACCAGGTGGTGCTGGTCGACACGCCCGGGCTGCACCGGCCGCGGACGCTGCTGGGGGAGCGGTTGAACGCCGCCGTCAGGGAGGCGCTGGCGGACGTGGACGTGGCGGTGGTGTGCCTGCCGGCGGACCAGGCGATCGGGCCGGGCGACCGCTTCCTGCTGGCGGCCCTGCCGCCGGGTCTGTCCAAGGTGGCGGCGGTGACCAAGGCCGACGCGGCGCCGAGGGCCGCCCTGGCGGCCAAACTGGTCGAGGTCGACCGCCTGGCCGACTGGCGGGCGGTCGTGCCGGTCAGCGCCATCGGCGGGGACGGCGGGCCGGGCGTGGGCGAACTGGCCGCCGTGCTGGCCGGGGCCATGCCGGCGGGCCCTCGCTGGTATCCGCGCGGCGAGGCGACCGACGAGCCGCTCGAGGTCAGGATCGCCGAACTGGTCCGCGAGGCCGTGCTCGAGATGGTCCGCGACGAGCTGCCGCATTCGGTGGCGGCGCTGGTGGACGAGATCGACCTGCCGCGGATCCGCGTCTGGCTGTTCGTGGAGCGGGATTCTCAGAAGGGGATCGTGATCGGGCGGCGCGGGGCCGGCCTGAAGGCGGTCGGGTCGCGCGCCCGCCCGCAGATCGAGGCCCTGGTGGGGCGCAAGGTCTTCCTGGAGATCCAGGTCAAAGTGGCGAAGGAGTGGCAGCGCGACCCGAAGGCCCTGAACCGGCTGGGCTTTTGATGGCCAAGCTGCGGTGGCGGCCGCGCCCGGTCCGCCCGATCCTGCCCGCGTCGACGGCGACCGGTTTCGCCGGCGCGCCGGCGCCAAACGACTTCAAGGTCGTTTCGGAGCTGGCGCTGGTCCGGCTCGACGGTCGGCCGACCGTCGTCCAAGCGACCCGGCCGGACGCGCCCGGGCGATTTCCGGTGCTGATCTTCTGCCACGGCGCCGGCACCGGCAACCACACCGCCTTCGACGAGCACTGCGCCGTCCTGGCCCGCCGCGGCCTGGCCTGCCTGGTGGCGGACAAGGACCTGGCGGCCTATTCGACCTTGCGGCGCGATTACGGCCACCTCGCCCGCCAGTACGCCGACCTGGCCGAATGGGGCCGGCGCCAGCCGTGGGCGCTGGACGGGCGGGTCGGCTACTACGCCGAGTCGGAGGGCGCCTGGCCGGCGCCGTGGGCGGCCACGTTGTCCCCGGCCAGCTTCCTGGCCCTGGTCTCGGCGCCGGTGGTGAGCCCGCGCCGCCAGGCCCTGTACGCGATCGGCAACCACCTGCGCTCGGTCGGCGCCCCGGCCGCGCTGTTCGACGCCGGGGTCCGCTTTGCCAGGGCGACGATGCCGCGCGGCTGGCTCGAGTACATCGACTTCGACGCCGACCCCTATTTCCGGCGGCTGGATTGCCCGGTGTTCATGGCCTACGGCGCCGCCGACCTGTCGATGCCGGTGGTCGAGGCCGCCCGGCGGATCATGGCCGAGGCCGCGGGCCCGGTGGCGGTGCGCTATTACGCCGATGCCGACCACGGCCTCAGGCGCGGGCCGGACAGTCACGTCTCGACCACCTTCTTGGAGGACTTGGCGGCTTGGGCCGCCTGCCTGGCGGCCGGGCTCGCGCCCGACCCGAAGGTCGCCGGGGCCAGCCCGGTCCAGCCGTTCGCGGCCGTGGACCCGCCGCGCGGCGGCCCGATCGCCACCGACGCTTGGGCCGGCCTGCCGGCCGTGGCCGGTCTGGCCCTGGCCGCCGCCGCCAACCGCCGCCAGCCCGCCGCCTGCCGGCGGCCCCTGGCCGTGGCCGGATGGGCGGCCCTCGGCGCGGCGGCGGCCCAGGCCGCCTACCTCGGACTGGTCTTCTGGCTGGCCTCGCGCCATCGGACCGCCCCGGCGGCCATCCGGGCCGGGCATTGGATTGTGCGCGGGCTGGGCGGGCTCAGCCTGGCCGCCGGGGCGGTGGCCGCCCGGCGCCTGCCCAGTTGGCCGTCGCGGCGGGCCGGGGCCGGCGCCGCCTTGGGCCTTGGCGCGGCCGGGGTGGTGCTGGCGCTGGCCCGCCGCTGGGGCGCCTTTGGGCGGATCGGCCAAAACGACCCCGGGGTCGCTTGGGAGCCTGATTGAGCCCCGCGCCGACCTCAAAACGACCGCAAGGTCGCTTGGCGTGACGGATTGCCCGCCAGGCCTCGCCGAAACGGCCCCGGGGTCGCTTGAGGGCTCGGTTCGTCCGGCTTCGGCATTCAAAACGACCTAAAGGTCGCTTGCGGCGACGAATTCGCCAGCCCGGCCCCATCCAAACGACCCCGGGGTCGCTTGGGAGCCTGATTGAGCCCCGCGCCCACCTCAAAACGACCGCAAGGTCGCTTGCGGCGCGGGATCCGCCAGCCGCCGCCCGCCGAAGCGACGCCGGGGTCGCTTCGGCGGCGCATCGATCGGGCGGGCCGCGAGCCGGACCATGGGCCGCGCGTCATCGCCCCCACGCCCGGCGATTGGCCGAAGAGCAGCCGGGCGGGCTATGGTTGACGGACCATGCGCGTTCGCAACCTGCTGCTTCTTAGCCGCGACAGGGCCTAGCGAGAGGTCGGCTCCCTGGCGCGGAGAGATAGCGATGCCCGGCCTGGACCGAGCCGAAACCCAGTTGCGAAAGAACCAAACATGAATCTGCAAAAGCCTTCTGGCATGCCCTTCCACAAGTACGTCCCCTTCACCGCCGTCGACCTGCCGGACCGGACCTGGCCGTCGCGGCGCATCACCAAGGCCCCCCGCTGGCTGTCGACCGACCTGCGCGACGGCAATCAGGCGCTGATCGAGCCGATGGACCCGAGGCGCAAGCGGGCCATGTTCGACCTGCTCGTCGCCATGGGCTACAAGGAGATCGAGATCGGGTTCCCCTCGGCCTCGCAGACCGACTTCGACTTCGTGCGCTCGCTGATCGAGGACGACGCCGTCCCCGAGGACGTGACCTGCTCGGTGCTGACCCAAGCGCGGACCGACCTGATCGACCGCACCGTCCAGTCGGTCATCGGCTTCCCCCGCGCCACCGTCCACCTGTACAACGCCACCGCGCCGGTCTTCCGCGAGATCGTCTTCCGCAACGACAAGGCGGGGACCGTCGCCCTGGCGGTGGAGGGGACCCGCGACGTGATCGACTTCGCGGCCAAGCATTTGTCCGATGACGTGCGCCTCGGTTACGAGTACAGCCCCGAGATCTTCATCGACACGGAGTTGGACTTCGCCCTCGAGATCTGCGAGGCCGTCATGGACGTCTGGCAGCCCGGGAACGACCGCGAGATCGTTTTGAACCTCCCGGCCACCGTCGAGCGGGCCACCCCCAACGTCTACGCCGACCAGATCGAGTGGATGAGCCGGCACTTGTCGCGGCGCGAGTTCATCGCCCTGTCAGTCCATCCGCACAACGACCGCGGCAGCGCCGTGGCGGCGGCCGAGCTGGCCGTCATGGCCGGGGCCGACCGGGTCGAGGGCTGCTTGTTCGGCCAGGGCGAGCGGACCGGCAACGTCGACCTGGTGACTCTGGGGATGAACCTGTTCACCCAGGGGATCGACCCGATGATCGACTTCTCCGACATCGACGCGATCCGCCGGACGGTCGAGCGCTGCACAAGGATGGAGGTCGGGCCGAGGACGCCCTATGGCGGTGACCTGGTTTACACCGCCTTCTCCGGCTCGCACCAGGACGCCATCAAGAAGGGACTGGACGCGCGCGCCGCCCTGGCCGCCGCCGAGGGCGCCGACGAGCGTTCGCTGACCTGGCAGATCCCCTACCTGCCGGTCGATCCGCGCGATGTCGGCCGGACCTACGAGGCTGTCATCCGCGTCAACTCGCAGTCCGGCAAGGGCGGGGTGTCTTACCTGATCAAGTCCTCCGGCCACCTCGACCTGCCGCGCCGCCTCCAGGTCGAGTTCTCCCGCGTCATCCAGGCCCAGACCGACGCGACCGGGCTGGAGATGACGGCCGACGACCTGTGGCGGGCCTTCTCGGACGAGTATCTGCCCTCGAACGGCCAGGGCGGGCTGGAGCGCTGGGGCCGGTTCGAGCTTCTCTCCGCCCGCACCGAGTCGGCGCCGGGGGAGGGCGCGGAGTTGATCGCGGCCGAGTTGCGCGACGGCGCCGGGCGCCTGACGCTGGCCGGGGCCGGCAACGGCCCGATTGACGCCTTCGTCGGCGCCTTCAACCGGTTCGGGGTCGACGTGGCGGTGCTGGACTACTCCGAGCACGCGCTCTCGGGCGGCGGCGACGCCTCGGCGGCGGCCTACGTCGAGTGCGAGGTCGAGGGCCAGACGCTGTGGGGCGTCGGCATCGACCCGTCGATCACCACCGCCTCGCTCAAAGCCATCATCAGCGCCATCAACCGCGCCTTGCGCTGACGGCCGGGTTTCGGACGGCTCTTGCCCGATGCCGTCTCAACAGGTGGCGCCGCCGGGCGGCGGGCCGCTCGGTCCGTTGGGCGCCGCCGGTGGCGGCGGGGAGGCCGCCCGCGCCGCCTCCGGCGGCCAGCGCGCAGGCGCCGGTCTGCGAACTCGGCGCCGCGTCATCCGGCGCTCGGCGAAACGTCCCACAAGTCGCCAACTGCGCCAGCTGCGCCCCGGAGGCCGCCCGGAACGACCCGCCCCCGGACCGCGCCAACGGCGCCGCCGGAGAGCGGTTCGCCAAAACGGAGTCTGACGAAGCGACCCCGGGGTCGCTTGGTGACGCCGCGACGATGTGCGCGGCGCGCGCGGATGCGGCTCGGGGGCTCCATCCGGGCGCAGTGCCCCCCAGACCGCGCGGCAGCCGGCGGCCTGGGGCGCCGGCCCAGCCCGTCCCGGCGGGGCGCGGGGCTGGCAAACCGGCCGTCAGACCCGGGCGCCGTCGTCCGTGTCGTCGGGGTCGCGCCGGTGCGGCATCTTCCAGATCAGGGCCGCCGTCCCGGCCGCGATCGCCAAGAGGCCGCCGCGGGCCAGCCAGGCCGGGACCAAAGCCCCGAACATGGCCCAGGCGAAGACCACCGCCAGGCCGCCGGCCAGCCCGATCCAGCCGAGCACCACCACCGGGTCGCCGCCCAGGACCGGCGGCGGGTCTGGCGGCTCGAAGTGCTCGTCGGCCTCGGGCGGGCTCCAGTCGCGGGGGCCGTGGACGGACCCGGCAGGCGGGTCGAGCGAGCCCTCGACGGCCTCGAGGTCCGCCAGGTCGCCGGACCAGTCCGGCTCGTCCGCGTCCGGGTCCCCGGCCCAGACCACATGGCCGCTGTCGGCGCGGCCCTGGCGCGCGCCCGAGCCGGCCGCCCAGTCCTGCAGGTCCGGCGGCAACGCCTGGTCCAGTTCGGCGGCCAGCTCCCGCCAGCGGGCGTCGAAATCCGGCGCCGGGTTGTCGCCTTCGCGCCGGTCGCCACTCACCCCTCGAACTCTACTCGGCCAGCGGCGGGACCGGTCCGGCCCCGACTTGGCAAGAAGGCCTGTCCGATGCCGCCGCGCCCGCCAGGCTCCCCCGGCAAGCGGGGCTCGGGCGGGGTTCTGGACGGGGCGGCCGGGGCGGTGGGACCGGCCGGGTGCGTCGGCGGGCGGCCGGGGCCGCCGGGCTCTAATCCTGAATCCACCGATCCGGCCTGTGTAGCGGGCTGCGGGTGTTGCGGCGGGGGCGGCGGGGTGCTGGCGGGGAGCGGGAGCGCCCCGGGCGCCCGTCCGGGGCGGCGCCGGCTGG